>JAGWUW010000035.1 GCA_028868235.1 Betaproteobacteria bacterium
TGGCGCGCCCGGAGCGATTCGAACGCCCGACCCTCTGGTTCGTAGCCAGATACTCTATCCAACTGAGCTACGGGCGCGCTGCCAAAAATCAAACCGAACAAAATCGGCCTGAAAAGGTTCTGTGGCGCGCCCGGAGCGATTCGAACGCCCGACCCTCTGGTTCGTAGCCAGATACTCTATCCAACTGAGCTACGGGCGCGCTGACAGAGCGGCGCATTATACGTGGCTAGGCGTAGAATGCAAGGGTTTTCTGGAAAAAAGCCGATGCCTACAGTCTCTGTCCAAATGCCGAAGTATCCCGAATGCTGGTCCAGTTGCGGTTCGTGCGCAAGCGGGGACGTATTCATTCTGGAATTGCTGGTTACGGTGGGCGAAGAAGTTCAGCGCGACGACAACATACTCACACTGGAAACCGGCAAGGTGGCACTGGATATTCCTACCCCCTATGCCGGCCGTGTGCTGGAAATTCATGTCACAGAGGGCGATACGGTCGATGAGGGCGCACTGCTGTTAACGCTGGAAACCAGTTGAGTACCGCCGCCAACCACCCTACCTTACCCTCTCGCTTCACTTTGGGACATCGACCTCCATCGCGTTGCGTACTTCGCGTACGCCACGCACCCCACTGGCCAGATCGAGCGCCCGACGCAGAGCATTTTCGTCCGGCACGTAACCAGCGACGGTAATCACTGCGGCCTTGGAGAACACGCGAATCCGCGAACCGGTTAAGCCGATATCAGTGCGTAACAGCGTTTCGACCCGATCACTCAGCGCAGCATCCTGTGCTTCGTTATTGGCGACCACTGCTGCGAGTACCTGCGGATCGTCGGTGGCGAAGGCAGAAAGGCCGAGCCCGACAAAAGTAGCCGCAGCAACCAGGCTGACAATGAAGATATTAGGTTTGAGCATTTTGTTTCCCTTCTTGTAATGTGTGCCAAGCTCTAATGCGATCTTCGTGCCAGTTAAAAATAACCGAATACAATCAATGCGTAAGAATCCCTAGACAATCAACCGAGCAAGCCCCGAGTCGTGACCCGGCGACAGCTTGCCGCGTGTTGATCTACCAAACCCCACAGAGGCCCGTTCAGCGTTCAGCCAACGTTTCGCTTTCGCTGCGAAACATGGCCGGAGTCAGGTCATGCTTTTGCAGCAGACGATAAAACTCGGTCCGATTACGCTCAGCAATCCGCGCAGCGTCAGCGACATTGCCATCGGTGAGTTTCAGCAGTTGGACGAGATAGTTGCGCTCGAAACGCTGTTTGGCATCAGCGTAAGTTAGCGCCTCCATAGCCGGAACGCGCAGCGCGCGGAGGACAAGTGCCGCCGGAATCAGTGGCGTCGAGGTTAGCGCGCAGCTTTGTTCGACGACGTTGAACAGTTGGCGAACATTACCAGGCCAGGATGCCGTAGCTAGCGCTTCGAGGGCATCCGGCGCAAAACCGTTGATCGGCTTGCCATACTTCCCCGCAAGCTGCCCAGCGAAATGGGTAGCAAGGAGCGGTATATCCTCGCGACGCTCTTCCAAACGCGGCAGGGTCAGGGACACGACATCGAGGCGGTAATAGAGATCTTCGCGGAACAGCCCTTCCGCCATGGCGGCATCGAGATCGCGATGCGTTGCAGAGAGCAAACGAACATCGACCGGTTCGGCTTTAGTTGTGCCGACCGGGCGCACGACGCGCTCCTGCAATACGCGCAGCAACTTGACCTGCAAAGCCAGCGGCATGTCGCCGATTTCGTCGAGGAACAACGTGCCGCCGTTGGCGGTCTGGAACAGACCGATGCGGCTGGTCGCAGCACCGGTGAATGCGCCCTTGGCATGACCGAAAAGTTCCGACTCGAGTAGTTGTTCGGGAATGGCGCCACAATTGATGGCAACAAACGGCCCCTTGGCCCGCGAGCTGGCCCGGTGAATAGCGCGAGCCAGCACCTCCTTGCCGGAGCCGCTTTCCCCACGAATCAGAACGCTGGCATCGGAAGCTGCGACCATGCGCGCATCGGCCATTAGGGCAGCCATCCTGCTACTGCGGAAAATAACGCCTTCCATCCAGGCATCGCCACCTTCCCCAACAGCCAACCCGGCCTCGCCAGCCGGCTGGCTTGGTTCGGAGAGCAGGAGTGCGCGATCAATCTTTTCGAGCAGAATCTGGCTATCGAAAGGCTTGGTTAGGTAGCCGAAAACACCACGTGAAGTAGCATCGACAGCATCGGGAATGTTACCGTGGGCGGTGAGTAGGATGACTGGCAGGGTCGGCCGTGTGCGACGAATTTCCTCGAATAGCGTCAGGCCGTCCTGACCAGGCAGGCGAACGTCGCTGACTACCACACGTGGCGTATCGACGGCAATCTGTACCAGCGCCTGCTCGGCCGACCCCACCGCCGTCACCCGGAATCCACGAGCCTTAAGGCGCATGGTCAGCAGGCGCAGAATATCCTCATCGTCATCAACGACCAGGATATGCGCCCCCTCACCCCGCAGTGCCGGCCTCATCGCTTGCTCCCGACAGCGCGCGTGCGGGGCGTGAGGGTCCGCTCGATATCCGCCAAGCTATCGAGCTTATCCTGCAGTTCGCTGGTCCTGCGCTGGCTATCCTTGAGTTGCTGCCCCTGCTTTTCCAATTGCGCTTCAAGCTTTAGGCGCTCCAGGTAGTTATCGGCAATCTGTCTTGCCAGCGGATGAAAGGGTGCTGATGCCGAATCGCTCGACTTAAGCACGTTGTCGAGCAGGACTAATGCCTTGCCCAGATCCTGTTGCACACGCGGGTGGCCGAGCAACATCGCCAGGCGCACCTGGGTATAGGGCGATTGCGGCACGGCAACCAAAACCATGCGCTCACGGCCAAGCTCCGCCAGGGTCAGCCTGGCAAGCCCCTGATAGTAGCCAAGTGCTGCTTCCGGGGTGGTTTCTTCAATGTGCACCGGTTTCTTGCCGTTTGGCAAGGCGGAACAGCCAAACAGCGCGACAACCAGCAACAATGCGGAGGGCGTAGAACGGGAAGATAATAATTTAGTGCTCATCGGGTATTTCCACACAAAAATGGGCGCCGCGTTCTTGCGGTACCAGATAGACTCTCCCCCCCATGGCACGTACCAGTTCGCGCACGATGGACAGGCCAACCCCACTCCCCTGGCGCGGCGCCGGAGCAACACGCTGGCCTTGTACGAAGGGATCAAAAATCCGTTGGTGGTCCTCCTCGGCAACGCCTGGCCCCTGGTCGATGCATTCGAATCGCCACAAGCCATCGACACGACTGACCAGCAAACCGATTTCGCCACCATCCGGGCTGAAGTCAATCGCATTTGACAGCAGGTTATCGAGAACAACCGACATTTTTTCGGCATCAAGAGTGATTGGCTGATCAGGGGCACCAATCGCAATCTTGAGCTGCCGTGACTGGCTATGCAGTTCACGGCGTTGCACGACACCAGCCAGCAACTTTTTCGGTTTAATCGGCGCCAACTGCAACCGGCGTGCATCGAAAGCTGCTGCATTCAGGGTGAGTAGGCTTTCGATCTGCTCCTGTAAAACGCGAACGTTATGCTGCAGGATCTCGACCACCTCCCGCTGGCCGGCATCGAGCGGCCCCGGCACTTCCTCACGCAGCAGCGAAACGCCTTCCTTTAACGCCGTAAGTGGGGTTTTCAGTTCGTGCGACACATGGCGCAAGGCGCGCTCACGATCATTCTCCAGTTCGGCCAAACGCTGACGCAACCAGTCGAGCCGCTTGCCGAGCTGACGCAGGTCGGCCGGGCCGCCGACATTAACCGGCTCGTCGAAACGGCTGGCACCAAGGCGAACAATAGCCTGTTCCAGATGGCGAACCGGGCGCACCAGCCACCAGCCCATGGCCAGCGCCACGAGCAGCGCTCCGAGTAAGGCCAGGCCAATACTTCCGCCTAACTTTAGACGCGCGGCATCCAATTGATCGAGCGTCTTGCGATTTTGCTCCTCTACCCAGTGCTGGCCGGCCTGCTTGAGCAGACCGTTCAATTCGGCCATGCGCGCCAAGAGGGGAATGATTTCGGCCTGTGGAATTTTCTGTTCCAGACCACTGCGCAAGGCCTCAGCAACCATGCGCCAACCACCGAGCAAGGGCTGTAACGGCTCGGAAGCCATACTATCCAGGCGGTCGACGACCAGCAACGATTGCGCCAGGTGCTCGTCGAAACGTTGGTGGAAAACTGGGTTCTCGAGGACAAGGTATTGGCGGGCGCTACGCTCGATATCGACTGTACGCTCACCTAACTCTTGGATGGCAGCGGTCAACTGGATGGCTTGCTCGCTGCTCTGTCGGCTCTGATTAACCAAACGCTCAACAACCAGCCAACTTTGGATCGCTACCCCACCCAGAAGCAGGACGATCAGCATAAAACCGAGCAGCATGCCCTGGCGGAAGGAAATACGGTTCATGTGTGTGTTGATTTAAAGACTCCCGTCCAGTTTATAGGGCGACATTACTAGCTGGACTCTTCCATGGCCCAAAAAAACAACAAATTATCCATATAAATCAGTAAATTGGACAAATGTCGCATTTTAACGACAAGCCATCATTCAAGACTAGAGGACTTTCTGGAAAACTTCCAAAAAAAATGTCGCCATTTCACGACATTCATATTATCAACTTCTGGATTCTGGTTTAATTAATTAAATTAACCAATTGTTTTATATGAATTTAAATGACATGGCATGGATATCGCAATAGCCCTTGGGACAAGATTTTGTCGAAAACCTCACCTCGGGAGTTTCCATGTTCAGCAAACCGACCACTACCACTCGTAACGACAGCATCACCCGCAAAGATGTGAAGAGCGTTCTAAGCTCAAGCAACGGCCTAGCCGGCGCTGTACCAGAACCCCGGGTTGTCACCGAACCTCCTGCCACCACGGAAGAAAAGTCAACCACCGCAGAGACCCCGCCCGCAGCACGTCTAATCGTCGGCCCCGACGTAAAGCTCAAGGGTGCCGAAATCCTCGATTGCGACACCCTTGTCGTCGAAGGCCGGGTTGAAGCCACCATGGACAGCCGCGTCATTCGCATTTCCGACAAAGGAGCCTTTTCCGGCAAAGTCAGTATTGACGTAGCCGAGATTCATGGCACCTTTGAAGGTGAACTGACCGCTCGCTCGCAACTGATTATTCACGCCACCGGGAAGGTCAGCGGCAAGATTCGCTACGGCAAGCTGGTCATCGATGAAGGAGGGGAACTGTGCGGAGACATCAATTCCCTTTCATCTGAAAAATCCTCCCAGCGCTACCTGCGAGACGAACCTATCCTGCCCCTTAGTGCCGTCGCCGGTTGATTACTTTTTAGGCAAACCATAGAATGCCCGTCATGCATCAAGCATCCTCCCTTGACTCCACGCTCACCCTTCTTCAAATCCCTTCACTGTTAGCGGATGAGCGTGGCTTCCTGCCTGAAACACCAAGTCGAGCCGAAGCACCGGAACTCATCGTCGCACCGGCAGTAACATATGGCCAGCTTCGAGCCTGCAGTGGCTTGGTCCGCCGCATGTATGCCTGGCGCGGCTATCGCTTAGCACCGAACCGGCTGCAACCGGCCGATCCCAATCACGTGACTATCGGCGCCTGGCTGGATGGCGAACTGGTGGCCACCGCCACTGCTTCGCGCGATTCCGCCGCCGGCCTGCTGGCTGATGGCCTCTACAAGGACGAGATGGCCAAGCTGCGCGGCCAGTCACGCATCGTCTGCGAGGTCACCCGCCTGGCCGTCGATCTGGACTGCCACGATCCGGAACTGCTCAACTCGCTCTTCCTGGCCATCTACCAGTACGTCCGTGCTGTTTTCGGCGGTACCGAATTGGTCATCGAAGTCAATCCGCGCCATGCCGGCTACTACCGCCGGACCATGGGTTTCCAGCAAATAGGCGGCCTGCGCACCTGCCCGCGCGTCGATGCGCCGGCCGTCCTGCTCCACCGTACGCTGGGCAACATCCACTACTGATCAGCCTTGCCGGAAAACCGGTAACCAGCCTTCGACTACCGAAGGCTGGTTATTTGCGCTGAAGCCTCGTAGACTTCGTCCTTTGATTATTTTCCTTTCAGGCAAGCGCAAATGGCTCAATACGTCATGTCCATGCTGCGGGTCAGCAAGATCGTCCCGCCCAAGCGTCAGATCATCAAGGACATTTCCCTGTCCTTCTTCCCCGGTGCCAAGATCGGCCTGCTCGGCCTGAACGGCGCCGGCAAGTCCACCGTCCTCAAGATCATGGCCGGCGTGGACAAGGAATACGATGGCGAGGTTCAGCACCTGGCCGGCGTTTCCATCGGCTACCTGCCGCAGGAACCGCAACTCGACCCGGCCAAGACGGTCAAGGAAGAAGTCGAATCCGCCCTCGGCGAAGTCATGCAGGCCCAGGCCAAGCTTGACGAGGTCTATGCCGCCTACGCCGACGAGAACGCCGACTTCGACAAGCTGGCCGAAGAACAGGCCCGCCTGGAGGCGATTATCGCCACCGCCGGCTCGGACACCGAACACCAGATGGAAATTGCCGCCGACGCGCTGCGCCTGCCGCCCTGGGATGCCACCATCGGCAACCTCTCCGGCGGTGAAAAGCGCCGCGTGGCGCTGGCCAAGCTGCTGCTCGAAAAACCCGACATGCTGCTGCTCGACGAACCTACCAACCACCTCGACGCCGAGTCGGTCGAATGGCTGGAACAGTTCCTCGTCCGCTTCCCGGGCACCGTCGTCGCGGTCACTCACGACCGCTACTTCCTCGACAACGCCGCCGAGTGGATTCTCGAACTCGACCGTGGCCACGGCATCCCCTGGAAGGGCAACTACTCCAGCTGGCTGGAGCAGAAGGAAGCCCGCCTGGAAACCGAAAACAAGCAGATCGACGCCCACATGAAGGCGATGAAGCAGGAACTGGAGTGGGTCCGCTCCAATCCCAAGGCGCGCCAGGCCAAGTCCAAGGCCCGTCTGTCCCGCTTCGAGGAAATGTCCAGCCACGAATACCAGAAGCGCAACGAGACCCAGGAAATCTTCATTCCGGTCGGCGAACGCCTGGGCGATCAGGTGATCGACTTCGACGGCGTCACCAAGTCCTTCGGCGACAAGCTGCTGATGGATAACCTGAGCTTCAGCATCCCGCCGGGTGCCATCGTCGGCATCATCGGTCCGAACGGCGCCGGTAAATCAACCCTGTTCAAGATGATCACCGGCCAGCAGCAGCCCGATTCCGGCGCCGTCAAGATCGGCCAGACCGTCAAGATGGCCTACGTCGACCAGTCGCGTGACTGCCTGGATGGTTCCAAGACCGTGTTCGACGAACTGGCCCAGGGCAGCGACATCCTGCAGATCGGCAAATTCGAGATGCCGTCACGCGCCTATATCGGCCGCTTCAACTTCAAGGGTGCTGACCAGGGCAAACTGGTCGGCAACCTCTCCGGCGGTGAGCGTGGTCGCCTGCACCTGGCCAAAACGCTGATGGCCGGTGGCAACGTGCTGCTGCTCGACGAACCGTCGAACGACCTCGACGTCGAAACCCTGCGTGCGCTGGAAGACGCCCTGCTCGAATTCCCGGGCTGCGCGCTGGTCATCTCGCACGACCGCTGGTTCCTCGACCGTATCTGTACGCACATCCTGGCCGCCGAAGGCGATTCGCAATGGACCTTCTTCCCGGGCAATTACCAGGAATATGAAGAGGACAAGCGCAAGCGTCTGGGCGAGGAAGGTGCCAAGCCGAAGCGGATTCGCTACAAGCCGATCACGCGCTGATCACAGCGTTTACGGACTTCCGCAAGCACCAGGAAGCAGGGCGCCACATGGCGCCCAATTTATTTTTAAAGCTGGAAATTTGCGATTTCCGTCGTTGGTTACTTGCGGCTACCCTCACCCGTATCAGTTATCTCGGTCAGCGTCAAAAAGCCATCTTTGGTATTTACAACCCTGTAAATCGCATCAGGGTTGGCGCTGGCCTTCTTCAATACGGATTGCCATTCCATTTCGGCACTACGCAGGCCGTCGATCTTCTTATGAACGGTATTGATGCTCTCCGCCACCTCGGATTTCATTTCCTCGTTGAACTGCTCGACTTTTTTTGCCGTCGGATTCAAGAGAAGTAAAGCGGTGTTGGCGATCGAAAATATCAATGCTGCGGAAGCAATCATCAAGATTGGCTTTTCAAAACTTCTAGCGCTTGGTTTGGACTCCTGTGATTCTTTAGGTTCATCGCTCATCGCATTCTCCTCGGATAATTTGCCAACCCATTCACGGATTGAGCAGGAAAAACATCAAAACGCCGACATGTAATACTTTTTGATATATTGGTATTTTATCCAATTATTGCTCGTATGCAGGCACGTCATCCCCCTCACAAACGAACGCACCTCAAGCATCCGAAGTCGAGCAAGTCAGGAAGCGATCATCTCTGGCTGCGACGATACTGGATCGTACTGGCCTCGATCGCAATAATTTCGATCACCTTGGTTGCTTTCAACACGTTTGTTCAGGATAGCCAGGGTCAGGATATCTATATCAACGTTCAAACCAGAACTCTGGCTGGAGATAGCAGAAATGTTCTATGTAAATTGAGCCTATTGGCTACGGCCGAGCAGGAAAAGGGGCTTCAAGAACGACAGGCCTTGCTGGTTTCTGTCGTCAATTCGGTTTTGTCCGAGGCTTATATGGGTTCACAACGTCCCTCCCCGGCTGATGTGCGAACTGAAATTCTGACCGCGCTCAATAAAAAGTTGCCGAGAAAATTGCAGGTTCGAGACGTTCTTCTCCAAGAACTAGTTATCGGTAACTCGTAGACTACCCATCATCCGGGGATAGATCGCTTAAAGCAAAACGGGCGCCGTTGCGGCGCCCGTTCTTCTTTGCGCCCTGCCATCGCGAGGCACGCAACCTATTTGTGGAATGTAACTTTATTTTGTCAGTGCTTCAAGCTGGCAGAAAAGACAGCCTTGGTCTTCTCGGAAAACTGGAACTCATTGAATGCACGATCAATCTCGGCATCATTACGGCCTTCGGAATGATCTTCGAAGCAGATACCGATGGTCTTGCCGTTGGCAGCCAGAGTCTGGAAGGCGAAACGCCAGCGTTGTGCTTCAGCCAGACGCTCGCGCAGTTCGGCTTCGTTGGAAATCGTGATACCGGCTTTCTTCAGGGAATCCAGGAATTGTTCGAAGGATTCGTTACTCAGACTGCCCATTTCTAACTCTCCGTTTAAGTACGGTGATTGATCACCATAGGCCAAATAACGACGCAATTTCGATTCGGTTGACACGAAAGTGATAGAACTTTGAATGCGATAATCACGCCTATGAAAAAGCAGAACTCACCCGCCGATATTCCGGAGATTCGCTCCGGACAATCCATTGATTTGCTGAAGGAATTGCACATCCTGACGCGAGACGGAAAGCTCAACCAAGACACCCGTCGCAAGCTGAAACAGGTTTATCACCTGTACCAGTTCATCGAGCCTCTTCTCGAAAATGCGGAAACACTGGTCGATCACGGAGCCGGAAAATCCTATCTCGGGTTCATCTTGTATGACCTCCATTTCAAGGAACGTGCCAGCGGTGAGATCGTCGGTATCGAAACACGGGCAGAATTGGTTGATAAATCAATAGCTTTGGCAAAAAAACTGAACTTCCCGCGCATGCGTTTCATGGCCTGCACGGTCGAAGATTCGCTGTCGTCGACTGAGTTGCCAGCTAACGTTGATGTCGTGACGGCGCTACACGCCTGCAACACCGCTACCGACGATGCCATCCGCTTCGCCCTGACGCGCAATGCCCGCCATATCGTCCTCGTCCCTTGCTGCCAGGCCGAAGTAGCCGCCACGATGCGGGCCAAAAAGAACGACTCGCTGGGCAAAACGCCACTCTCCGAACTTTGGCGACACCCCATCCACACCCGCGAACTGGGCAGCCACCTGACCAACGTGTTGCGCTGCCTGCTACTCGAGTCGCACGGCTACGACGTTACCGTCACCGAACTGGTCGGCTGGGAGCATTCGATGAAGAACGAGCTGATCATCGCCTCCAAGCGCAACCATCCCCGAAAAAATGCCCGCGAACGCGCCGAAGCCATCCTGCGCGAGTTCAATCTCGAAGAACTTGCCCCGCGTTTTACGTACTAAGGCGCCATGACTCGCATTCAACACCCGCTCGAACTCCTCGCCCCCGCCAAGAACGCCGACTTCGGTATCGAGGCCATCAAGCACGGCGCCGACGCCGTCTATATCGGCGGCCCGTCTTTCGGCGCCCGCTACGGTGCCGGCAACGATGTCGCCGATATCCAACGCCTGTGCGATTTCGCCCACCGCTATCGCGCCAGGGTCTTTGTCGCACTCAATACCATCCTGCACGATTCGGAACTTGAAGATAGCCGGCAATTGGCCTGGCAACTTTACGAGGCCGGCGCCGATGCGCTGATCATTCAGGACATGGGCCTACTCGAACTCGACCTGCCGCCCATCCAGCTGCATGCCAGCACGCAAACCGACATCCGTAACCCGGCCAAAGCGAAGTTCCTCGAAGACGCCGGTTTCTCGCAGATCGTGCTGGCCCGCGAGATGAGCATCGACGAAGTCAGGAAAGTAGCCGATGCAACAACGCTGGCCCTCGAATACTTCGTACACGGTGCACTGTGCGTGGCCTATTCCGGCCAGTGCTTCATCAGCCATGCCCATACCGGGCGCAGCGCCAATCGCGGCGAGTGCTCGCAGGCCTGCCGCCTGCCCTACACCCTGGTCGACGAAAAGGGCAAGGTCATCACCGAGAACCAGCATCTGCTGTCGATGAAGGACAACAACCAGACCGAAAACCTGCTGGCCTTGGTTGAAGCCGGCGTCAGATCGTTCAAGATCGAGGGCAGACTGAAGGACCTGTCTTACGTCAAGAACATCACGGCGCACTATCGCGGGCTGCTCGACGAGATCATCGCCGCCAACCCGCAATACACCCGCGCCTCCAGCGGCCGCAGTACCTACACCTTCGAACCTCAGCCGGACAAGACCTTCAACCGCGGCTATACCGACTACTTCGCCGGCGGCCGCCAGGACGATATCGGCGCCTTCGACACACCTGCCTTCGTCGGCGAACTGATCGGCGAAGTCACGGAAATTGGCGACGGCTGGATCGTCGTCAATAGCGAACAGACATTTCACAATGGCGACGGCGTCTGCTTCCACGACGCCAACGGCGACGTGATGGGGATGCGTATCAACCGGGCGGAAGGTGACAAGCTCTTCCCGGCCGAAATCCCGGAAGAACTGACCGAAGGCGCCACCCTATTCCGCAACCGCGATCAGGAATTCGAACGGGCACTGGAGAAGGACTCTGCCGATCGTCGCGTGTCGGTCAAGCCGGTGCTGTCGGAAACTGACGCCGCCTTCGTGCTGACCCTGACCGACGAGGATGGCATAAGCGCCAGCGCCGAATTGCAGCGAAGCGAGAAAATCGGCAGCGAACTGGCCCAGAATCCGGAACAGGCCTTGGCCAAACTACAGGAAAACCTCGGCAAATTCGGCAACACCATGTTCGTCGCCGAGCCGGTGGAACTGCAACTGAGGCAAGCCTGGTTCCTGCCAGTCGGCGCCGTCAATGCGTTGCGTCGTGAAGCCACCGAGAAGCTCGAAGTCACCCGTGCGGCCAGCTACCAGCGCCCGCCGCGCGCCCAGCCGGCCGTCGAGCCGGTGCCCTACCCGCAGGACGAACTGACCTACCTCGGCAACGTCTTCAATGCCAAGGCACGCCACTTCTACGAGAAGCACGGCGTCAAGCTGATCGAGGAAGCCTACGAGGCCGGCAACGAGAAGGGCATGGTGTCGCTGATGATCACCCGCCACTGCCTGCGCTACAGCTTCAACCTGTGCCCGAAGGAAGTGAAGCACCTGAAGCCGGACCCGATGACGCTGATGAACGGCAGCGAAAAGCTGGTCCTCAAGTTTGACTGCAAGGCCTGCGAGATGCACGTCATCGGCAAGATGAAGAAAGGCGTCAAGCTCAACCTCGGCACCATTCGCCAAGCCTCCTGCGGCTGACAGCGTTCAAGTCGGCTTGCGCAGCAGGTCGACACGCTGGGGATTGAGAAACGTTGCTCCTTCCGGGGTCAGGTAAGACTCGAACTTCTCGCGGACCTGCTGGTACATGGCAGGCGAAAGCTGGTGATTGGAATGGGTAACCTGGATCATGCGCTGGTCAAACTGTGCGAAGTTCTCGAAGAAGCTGCGGGTGTTGAAAAAGAGTTCCCGCTCCAGCAACAACCGGCCATCATCCACTGCCTTGCAGATGGCAGCAAAGGCCGCTTCGCGCACCACTTTCTCGTCGTGGAATAGCTTGAACACCTCGTTCAGATCGCCGGCGTAAACCGGCTCGGATATCCACGCCAGCCCGCCCGGCTTCAGCACGCGAGTAATTTCGCTCAAGGCTTGATCCATGTGCGGCATGGGCACGTGGTGCAGCGACTTGAACATCAGCACGATATCGACACTGTTGTCATCGGCGGGAATGGCTTCGGCCCCGCCATGACAAAAACGAACCCTCGACAGGTCGGTGATTTCCAGGTTGCGGGCATGCTGGATAGTATCCACCTCCAGTGCAACAATCTCCGCAACCCGGCCGCTTTCCGCCAGCGTGCGCGTCTTCTCCGCCTTGCCACAACCGAGCTCCAGAACTCGGACACCATCGAATGGCAGTTGCTCCAGCATCAGCTTCATTTCATTGACCAGCGCGCTCTGGGTGGGGTCGGCAATTTTCATGGCATTTCCTGGATCGTTGATACCCGTATATTAACGGATGGCGATATACACGACACTCCCGGCGATGGCCACTGCGCTATAGTTTCACCCGCCTTGCCATTCGAATATTGCTCACTACCGTGAAACCGATCCCCTGCCCCTCCTGCCAGCAAACCATGACCAAGCACCGCTTCGAGCGGATGCATCATGGCGAAATCACGATCGACCTGTGCTTTCCCTGCCAGGGCATCTGGTTCGACGAGTTCGAGAGCGTGCAACTCACCCCCGGCGGCATCGTCGAACTGTTCAAGCTGCTCC
>JAGWUW010000418.1 GCA_028868235.1 Betaproteobacteria bacterium
GCCGCCCGAGAACGATGAATAGTCTCGATGCGCAATCGCGTTCACCAGCCCCTCGCGTAGAGCTTCCAACGGATAGTCGGGCCGATCCCGGCGCCTTATCTCTCCCTCTGGAAAGAGCGATTGGGTCCGCACATTGGCCCGAACGGCTTCAAACACGGACTCGAACACTCGTACCAGCGGGCCTTCAAACCAGCGATTATCGGCATAGACGTCGCCGCCTTTGTCGGTCTCGAATCTAATGAACCGAATCCGGCATTGCGGATGCCGTCGCGCCGGTGCTCGCGCGAACACCACATCAGCGCCTTGGGTGAAACCCGTCCCTGTGATCATAGACAGTTCGCGCAGCACCGACAGATCGTCGTCTGGATCAGTAAACTGGAGGCGCGACGTCTCCGATGCCTGCATGACAGTTGCGCGTATTTCAGTACGATCAAGATCGTCATAGTCCAGCGCGGGGGATGGGCGGCGCTCCCAACGATCTGCTGCGGTTGCCTGCACTTGTACCATCGAGCGAAGTGCGGCCGCATTCGCAGCGCGCGTAACCGAGCCCTCCCGGATATAAACCGCACCCTCTACCACATAAGGCCGATCTCTTCCTTCGGGCACTTCGATTGCAATGATGGGGCCGCCGTCATCTTGCTCGACGTCTAGAGTGAACAGGGCTTTGGGCGAGATGAGCTTTTGAAGTTTCGCTTCAAGCCGTTCGCGCGCGGCATCGGGATTGGCGATGCCGACCGCGCTTCCCTTCTCGTCAATGCCACAGAAGATTGTGCCACCGGACGCGTTGAGGAACCCACAGACCGCGCGAGCGATATGATCGACACGCTCGGGGCTCTTCACGAACTCTGTATGGAGATCCTCTCCGCCGCGAATCTGCTTCCGGACGCCTTCACTTGTCATTGCGGGTCTTCCCAGTGGCGGCGTCCGTGGTTGCCTTCAAACTGGCAAAATGTTCATCTAAGAACCGCTCGACCTCCTGATAACGATAAAATTGGGCCGAAGCGAAGAGAAGTGCGTCTTCCGGCGATACGAATTTCTGCACCCAGTTGCCCTTGCGATCTTCGAGGTTAACCTCATGCAGAATGGCGGCCTCATACATGTCGATTACGCGTAGGTCGCCAAAGACGGGATTCTTGCCCAGCGTCAGCTTGGCCCTGTCCGCAGGTGTCTTGTGCCCGAGACTCCTCAGCAGCGTCCTGGCGAACACGACATGATCATGAGCGAGGAGCCAGCGCGGCTTGTTAAGTTCGATCGCGCGAAGCACCTCCTGATGTGTGATCGACAGCTCCCCCTTGCTGATTCCCGAACCATATTGGGGAGTGATCACGCCCAGGAACAGGTCGCACTTCTCGACGGCATCAAGACAATTCTCGAACGCCGTCCGCGTCGAAATAACCGGAATGGTGCCTTTGTGCGACATCCAAACATCGTAGCCGTATCTGGTCAGGACGGCGAATATCTGTTCCAGCAATTCCTCGACGCCATAGACGATCGAGGAAACCATCACGACAAGCTTTTTGCTTTTCGCCATCCCGCACGCGGCCCCCTACTCAATGTACACTCCTATTTACCTCGCCGGGATGAGTCCAGATCAGGATATCTGCAACCGTCAGGCGCGTCGGAATCGCTCAAGAGATTATCCGGATTCCTCCAGATTTCGATCGCAATTTGCGAACGAAGGGCAGCATATTGGTGTGCCGTTTACCACCTGAAATGGGGGCTATTCAGGCGTCAACCAACTGAGCCCTGCCAAGCTCCGTAAGGTGCAACGCCCCGGATAGAACGGCACTAATTGAGGTAAAATTAGCGGTGGTAATCGCGCAAAGGCCGCTACCAATTGCCGCCGCTTTTGGAAATCTCCTCGATCAGATTGCGCTTGCTCTCGGTGCGCCGAAGCCCGCTGTTGCGCGGCACTATGACGCCACCAACAACCTTCCGCGCAGCAGCGATCCCTTCGCCAAGCTGGCTCAGGCTGATTGCCTCACGCTTCGTCTTGAAGGTCTTGAATGCCATACTGCCGAGCCGTTTCTCCGCGGATGCGCCTTTCCATTTATGACATGTCGAGGTTCTGCGATTGGATCTCTCACCCCGTCCCATCGCAGCGAGGCAGAGCGACCGCTGCGGGATAGCTTTCGAGACGCGCCTCTCCGGCGCGGCGGATCTGTGCCGCTGCTTCTTCAAAATGGAAGGCAACAGCATCGCGGGCCCGGAGCGTGTCACCAGCCTTCATGTAGGCAACGAGCCGCTCATGCTCGGTCAATGAGCTGCGCGCTTCATCGAGCTGGAAATAGTTGGCGCCCGCGATCCACACGGCCGGCGGAATTGCCTTCGCGTAGGTCGCGAACGCAGCCCGATTGCCGCAGAGACGCACGACCTCAAGGTGGAGCTGGTAGTCAAGATAGGCGCCGCTCAGTAGGTTGGCCGGGTTCCGGTCATCGAAGGCCTTGAGCGCGCCATTCAGAACCTCGAGGTGGCTGAAGTCGGCCTTGCCTGGCCGCGCGGCAATCTCGGCCGCAGCCATGGCCTGGATCGCACCAGCCAACGACAGGTGCTCAAGGATGCGTTCGACCGTCC
>JAGWUW010000419.1 GCA_028868235.1 Betaproteobacteria bacterium
CACTTCCCCTGCGCTCAATTTCGGTGAGCGCTCATCGCCATTTTCGATCTGCAGCGTGCGGTGCTTGTTGTCTTGTAGTGTCTTGATGAACTGATCGGCTTCACGCACGGCGACAGGCATCATCCAAGTATCGAGCTGCACGATGACCATCCGATCATCGTGCTTAACCAGAATGCGCTCGCCGGTGGCGGTAAGCCAGGTAACGATGATGCTGGTGGTCTCCATGCTCAACCCATGCCGCCCGGGCCCTTGCTGCTCAGCTTCCGGTGCCGAGCCGTGGCAACCTCGACCAGGCGCTTCTCTTCTGCGGCCTCCTCCGCTGCCTCGCGAGCAGAGGCCTCCTCCTGCACCTGCTGATCTTTCTTCCAGTTGGCCAGCGTCTCCGCAAGCATCTGCATGCGGGCTGCATCGAGCTCACTCTGGGTTACAGGATCACTCAAGACCAAGTCTATCTCTTCATCTCTCCGCCTCGCGGCTATAACACGCTCGACTAGTGCGCGAGCCCGCGGCGTAGGCGCCGAACGGGCGAGCTTTTCGAGATCGCCAATTGAGCCCTCCCATAGATCAACGAAGTCGAGCTCCATAATCCAGTCGTGAGTCCCTTTGTTGTCAGGCAGCTCGCCAAATATCCCAAACTCAGTAGTTGCCAGCGCTTCCGTGTAGTTCACTTCCATGTGTCTCTCCCTTCTCGTGGGTTAAAAGTCAGTCTTTACCGAAAACTTCCTCTAATTTCTTGTCGATGCCGACTGGGGCTTCGGGTTTGCCGGCGTCAGATCCGGATCCGCGCGTCGCTTGGGAAGCGGCACGGCTGATCCCTTGGCTGGCATTGTTGCCAGCGGCCGCCAGCGAGCGCCCGGCGCCGTCCGCTACATCGGTACCAACTCCAGAGCCGACGTCGGAACCAAAGCGTCCTCCGATCCAGGTAAAGATCTGATTCGGGATGATGTGCAGCAGAGAGGCAGCGACACCGACGATCCTGATGTTGAGGTTGGTTGTCACCCAGGCACCGCCGGCCAGCGTTACAAGGAAAATGAACCAGCCACGCTCTCCGGCGCCGGCTAGCATCTTGGCGATTGCCTCGCCGATGAGTCCATTCGCAAAGTTGCCGAGGGCATCACAGAACCTGAGCGCAAAAAACATTGCGAAAACTAAAATCGCAGGCCGGAACAACAGGTTCAGCATGAATATGTAGCCGTGTGCGGTGCGCTTGCCCATGCCTTCGCCTTCCGGATCCAGGTGCACAAGCCCCCACAGCGTGGCCGCGATCAGCGACTCGGCCACGACGACCAACCACGCCCCGACGGCCATAATCCAAGAGAGCGTCAGCATGAGCGGCACCATCACTGTGAGCTGCACGGCGAAGATCGTCAGCGGTACCAGTACTATGGCAAGCAGGATGCCGAAGACATTGATGCCGGCGGCAAGCACTGAACCAGCAGCCGGCACAGTCGGCCCCGACCACGCTGCCAAAATTGCCAGCCCGGCGATCGCCACGAAGAACCAGGTCGAGATGTCGCTGACAAGGCCGAGAATGGCGAAGCCGAGTTGCTGGCTGTAGGCGATGGGGTTGCCACTGCTGGCACCGATGATTGAGCCCACGCCATGACTCTGTATCTTGGTGATAAGCGGCTTCTCGACGCAGCGGGCGAAATAGTCCTTACCCATGCTGGTAAGGCCGCAGCTCCCGCCAGCCGCCTCTGCCTTGCGCCTAGCTGCGGCAGTCTGAGCCGCTTGGTTGCGGCCGTAATCCGGCCGGTAGGCAGCATTGGCAGGCTGCACTGTCGGCGTCTCGGGGTTGGACTTGGGAGCGGTGGCAGCAACTTTGGGTGTTGCAGACTGGATCTGCATATTGCCGACCAAGGCAATCAACGGTGCGCCGCCTGCGCCAAGCCAGCCGTACTTTCTGGACAGCTCATCCATTTTTTCGCGGGCGCGATTGTTCGTGGTTCTAACGACAGCGGCGATCGCGGCGTCCAGCTCAGCCTGACGTTGCGCTACAAGCTCGGGCAATGCAGCCTGGATAGTCTTTTCCAGTTGGACGACCTGATCGGAGTCATCAGGATCCATTGTCTTGGCCGGCGCGATGAGCTGGGCGACATCGGTATCGAGACGGGCCAGCGCAGTGCTCATCGCTTGGCGTGCGGTGGTGATGATTGCCAGCACGTCTGGATCGTCGCTAGCAGTCTGCGGGAAGTCCACTGTGACGAGTCCGCAGGTGCTTTCGTCGTAGCCGTCGGCGGCTGGTATCGCGCCATAGGCGATGCCGACCCAGGCACTGCCCCCAAGCATCTGACGGTCCCAATTTGTCAGATAGTCGGGGGCTGACGAATCAACATTCGCCTTCCTCAGACGTGCCTGATCGGCCCAGCGGTTGGCCAGGCAGGTGTGCGCCTCGACAATCGGCTGGGCGAGCTCGGTCAGGGGTTGCATAGTCGGCACGGCGATCATTGCAGGCGGAGCTTCGGTATTGAAGCCAGCCCAAACCATGTTGCCGATCCCTATCCCAATCGAGGCGGAGAGCGCCATGATGAGTTGCGCCAAATTCCAGCCTTTCCAGACCGGGATAAGCAA
>JAGWUW010000420.1 GCA_028868235.1 Betaproteobacteria bacterium
GCCAGGGAAACCGGATCCACGAGATCGGCGTGGATGTCCGAACCGGTCGGATCGTCGAAGACAAATTCGAACCGCTGAACGCCAGGGACTAGGCCGAACGGTGCTGCGCATCCTCCTTGCCGAAGACGATCAGGTCACTCGCCAATTCGTCGAGCGCGGGCTCGGCGAACTCGGGCACAATGTCGTCGCGGCGGTAAATGGGGAGGATGCGCTTCACCTCGCTTTGACCGAGCAGGTGGACGTGATTGTTCTGGACCGGATGATGCCAGAACTGGACGGCTTTTCGGTTCTCAAGCGTCTGCGCGCAGGAGGAGTGTCCGCCCCGGTACTGATGCTGACCGCCCTCGGTCGGATCGAGGACCGTGTCGATGGTCTTGAGGCGGGAGCGGACGATTATCTGGTCAAACCCTTTGCCTTCAGTGAACTGGCGGCGCGGATTCAGGCACTGGGACGGCGCTCGGCTCCGGCATCCATCACTACTAAACTGAGTGCGGGCGAGATCGAAATGGACCTGTTGACCCGTGAGGTGCGGCGTGGGGGCAAGACGATCTTGCTTCAACCGCGCGAATTCCGCTTGCTGGAGGAATTGATGCGCCATGCCGGTGAGTTCGTGACCCGCACCATGTTGCTCGAACGGGTGTGGGATTTCCATTTCGACCCACAAACCAAAATCGTCGAAACCCATATGAGCCGGCTCCGTTCCAAGCTCAACGAAGGTGGACGCACCGACCCGATCGAGACGGTGCGCGGCGTTGGTTACAGGCTCCGTGCGGCATGAGGCTGCGCCTACTTCCCCGCAGTGCCGCCAGTCGCATCGCTTGGGTCGCGTTCATCGCCTATGCTGCCGCCATGCTGGTTCTGGGAACGGCCGTATTCTTCGCAACCCATTCCGCATTCTCCCGTCAGATCGATGCGACGATCGAGCAATCCTCAAGATCGCTGCAACGCGAATATGGCGACGACGGCATCAAAGGTGTCACCGAAGCCATCAACCAGTCGCACGGGCCAGGACCGATCTCGCTCGGTACGGCCCTGTTCGGCCCGGATGGTGCGCGTATCGCGGGAAACCTGAAAACGAAAATGCCGCCCCTGGGCTGGAGCAGGATCATGTTTGAAGATCCGCTCGAAGGCCCCGACCCAGCGCGTGCTAAGGTCACTCCACTGCCAGGTGGATATCGCGTGGTGGTCGCCGCCGATCTTGAATCGCTTGAAGCGATCGATCGCACAATTCTTGCCATGTTCGCGCTGGCCTTCGGGGCCTTGTTGTTACTCGGGCTTGGCGGCACATTTCTGCTCGCAGGTTATCTCAGGCGCAGGCTGACCGGTATCGAGATGACGGCCGCTGCGGTGATCGACGGCGACCTTGCGCAGCGCGCCGTGGTCGGAAGCGCCAGTGACGAATTCGACCGGATCGCTGCTTCCATCAATGCCATGCTTGACCGGATCGCGGGGCTGATCGCCAATTTGCGTCAGGTCAGCGGCGATCTGGCGCATGACCTGCGGACCCCGCTCTCGCGCCTGCGCAACCAGCTCGAGCGCCTTCGCGAGGAAACCGGCGAGGCTGAACGTGTAGAGCTTGTCGAGCGATCGATTACCCAGTCCGAGGATGTGCTGTTGCTGTTCGATGCCATCCTGCGGATATCCGAGGTCGAAGAGGGCAGCCTGAAGCGGGCGTTTTCCCGCGTCGATCTCAGCCGACTTGTGAGTGAATTGGGTGAGACGCTTATCCCGCTCGCCGAGGATGCCAATCGCACTCTGACTGTTACTGTTGAATCCGGAATGGCAGTTACCGGCGATCGCGAACTGCTCGCCCAGGCGCTGATCAATCTCATCGAGAATTCCCTCAGGCATACCGGCGAAGGCGCGCGAATCCGTTTGGAGGCGCGCACTGAGGGCAAGGGAGCATTGGTTTCTGTTGCCGATAATGGGCCTGGAATTCCGGAGGCCGAACGTGAGCGGGTCCAGCAGCGCTTCGTGCGACTGGAGACGGCGCGCGGCACAGCCGGTCACGGCCTCGGCCTCAGCCTAGTGCGGGCCATCGCCGTGGCCCATCGCGCAACGCTGAACTTTAGTGAGGCAAAGCCGGGGCTGATCGCGACGATTGTGTTTGCTGAAAGGATCGCGCCCTGAAAGCAAAATTCGCCCTTACCCTTGTCTTGCTGACAGGCGGTTGTGCCAGCTATGCTCCCGCCCCGTTGGCCGACAGTCCTGCGCTGCTTGCCGATCCAGTTCCTCAGGTTCTTGAGGCCAAGGCTAGTGCAATAGAGCGACCCTGGCTTTTTCCAACGCCAGTCGATCTTTCCGTGCCGCTTACCCAGCACGGTGTTGCGGCGCTGGCCGTGGTCAACAATCCCGATCTTGCCGCACTGCGTGCGCGGGCGGGCGTTGCCGACGCACAGGTCTTTGCCGCAGGTCTTTTGCCCGATCCCACCTTCAGCATTGGCGCGGACAAGGTGCTGAGCGGGCCGGATACCATGCTCAATATCGCGGGCGCGCTGGGGCTCGACCTCAATTCCCTGCGTAAGCGCGCTGTTACCCGCCAGCAGGCCAATGCCCAAG
>JAGWUW010000421.1 GCA_028868235.1 Betaproteobacteria bacterium
GCAGACTGGCTAACGCTCGAACAGCGCGCGGAGCGAACCATCACCGCGATGAAGGAAGGCGCCAGCGCGATTTTCCAGGCCGCGTTCCTAGCTGCCCCCTGGCATGGCTTTTCCGATTTTCTGCGGCGCGTTGATACCCCTTCCCGCCTAGGTGACTGGTCGTACGAAGCGGTCGACACAAAGCTGGCGCGCAGTGTGAAGCCATCCTACATCGTCCAGCTTGGCCTCTATTCCCAGATGATCGCCAGGATCCAAGGCACAATACCGCGAAGGGTCCATGTGGCCCTGGGCAATGGAGCCGAGGAAAGCTTTCGGCTCGTAGATTTTTCCCGCACGATAAGCGCCGCCCAGGAGAGATACCTGGCCTTCATTGCGGACGGCGCCCCCTCCTCGCGGCCTGAGCCTTGCAGCGCCTGTAACCTATGCGGATGGCGGGAGCATTGCGCGTCGGTTTGGGAGGCCGAAGACCACCTAAGCCGCGTGGCAGGCCTATCGAAGCCGCAATCCCAGAAACTGGAAGCAGCCGGCATCACCACTCTCGCGGCCCTCGCCGCAGCTCCAGAGGACATGCGCATTCCGCGCATGTCGCAGGCGACCTTCGCCAAACTCAGAGCGCAGGCCCGTTTACAGCGCCCCAGAATGGCCGGCGGCGCACCAGTCGTGGAAACGCTTGAGCTCGAAAGGGGCCGGGGCTTCTATCTCTTGCCGCCCCCCGACCCGGCGGACCTCTTCTTTGATCTAGAGGGTGACCCGCTGACCGAAGGAGGCCTTGATTACCTATGGGGCGTACACCTGCGCCAGAACGGTGAACCCATTTTTCGGTTCCGCTGGGGTCACGATCTCGCGGCTGAACGGGCTGCCTTCGAGGAAACGATCGATTGGATGGTCGAGCACCTCGAAGCGCATCCCAAAGCGCACATCTACCACTACGCACCCTATGAGGTCACCGCCCTTCGCCGGCTCTCTACACTTCATGCGAGCCGCGAAGACGTTGTGGACAGGCTGCTGCGTGAGCGGCGCTTGGTCGACCTGTACCAGGTTCTGCGTCAGGCAATCCGTACGTCGGAACCGAACCTCTCGCTGAAGACGATGGAGGTATTCTTTGCTCCCAAGCGCGACGGCGCCGTGACCAATGCGGGGGATTCCATCGTCGAGTACAAGGCCTGGCAGGAAAGCCGCGATCCGGCCATTCTCGAGGATATTCTGGCTTACAATCGGGTGGACTGCGAAAACACCGAAGCACTGCGTGATTGGCTAGCCTCCCTGCGCCCCGACAGTCTGCCCTGGCGGGACGCAGGTCCTGCATCGGAGCCCGACGATGAAAGATCTGAAGCCCGCCTGGAGGCTGAGCAGAAGGCTGCTGCCCTTGTGGCGGCAATCGAGGCGGGAAGTCTACCGCCGAGCCCTCGAAGTCGAACCCTGATCGCACACCTCACCCAGTTTCATCGCAGAGCCGACAAACCGGCGTTCTGGTCAATGTTCGATCGGTGCGAGCGGGACGATGATGAGCTCATCGACGACGGCGAATGCATTGGGGCTCTGACGCCCGATTGTGATCCCTCAGGGAATTGGCTTGAAAAGGAAAAGCGGAGCACCGTGGCGCGGTATCGGTTCCCGCAGCAGGATACCAAGTTGCGGGTAGGCAGCACGGTCCTTCACGCGCCGACGCTGTCCAAAATGGGCAAGATCGTCACTCTCGATACCCGCGCCGGTAAACTCTCACTCAAGCGGGCCCTCAAGCCAGGGGAAGCCTTTCCAGAAGCGGGATCCCTGATCCCCGAGCCAACGATTAATAATGCCGTGCTCGTAGCCGCCGTGCGGCGCGTCGCTACCGCTTGGGCAAGCTATCGCGATGGTGACCCGGTCCCATACCGCGCCTTGATCGATCTCATTGAGCGGAACGCCCCTCGCCTCACCTCAACTGACAGCGAGCTCATGGTTCGGCCAGGCGAGACGCTTATCGACGCAGCTGCCAATCGTTGCCTGGAGCTCAACGAGTCCACGCTGTTCATTCAGGGGCCGCCCGGCACTGGCAAGACTTACACGAGCGCTCACGCCATCGTGACGCTACTGGCCGCCAAGAAGCGCGTTGGCGTGGCGAGCAACAGCCACAAGGCCGTCAATAACCTGCTGGCCAAGGTGGAAGAGGTCGCCACGGCACGTGGCGTAAGGTTCCGCGGCATCAAGAAGGCAAGCGCCCACGACAGCGGCAGCGAACTCGGCGGAGAGATTATCGTCGACGTCATGTCCAACCGAGATGCGATCGACAGCCGCCCCGACCTGCTCGGTGGAACGGCTTGGCTGTTTGCCGACGAAGATCTCGATCAGGACTTGGACTATCTCTTCGTCGACGAGGCAGGTCAGGTGTCGCTTGGCCACCTCCTTGCGATGGGCTCGGCTGCCAAAAACATCGTCTTGGTCGGTGACCAGATGCAACTTGGTCAGCCGATCCAAGGGTCCCATCCAGGGGAAAGCGGTCTGTCGGCCCTCGATTATCTGTTACAAGGCGAGGCGACAGTTGCACCTGATCGCGGCATTTTGCTTGATACC
>JAGWUW010000422.1 GCA_028868235.1 Betaproteobacteria bacterium
GCCTTGGGGCAGGTCAATGCGGTTGAAGGCCCGTTCGGCTGGTCGTGCGTGGAGCATAAGGCTCGTGTGCCTTTAACCTGTACCAGACGCCCAAATCGGTCGTCACTTGGTCAGATTTGGTCAAATGGCTTCACACTGCTCTCGATATGTGCAGTTTTGGCAATCGTTGCATTTTGGGCAATGGTTAGTCCATGACATGATGATCACAGCTAGGAGAGCACGGCGGCGGCGCTTCGCCCCCTGATTTGAAAAAGAGGGGAGCTGTTGCAATACAAGGAAAATTAAGGGCGGTCGGTTCAAGTCCTGCTTTGTAAGAGGGGCAGTGAATGGCGGATTTCAGAAGAGTGGTTGCCGATCGGTTCGGGAAGCCGGACGTATTGCGATTGGTCGAAGGTGAACCAATGCCCACGCCGCAATCCGGAGAAGTGCGGGTAGCAATCGAGGCCTCTGGAATTGGTTTCACCGATACAGCGGTTCGTAGAGGCAAATATCTAGCCTATCGAGGTGGGACGCCTTTCACGCCGGGCTATGACCTGATTGGCACGGTTGATGCGCTTGGGCCAGGCGTCACGTCGCTCGCAGTAGGCGACCGCGTCGCGGACATTCCAGTCGTGGGCGGTTATGCAAGCCATATCGTCAGGCCTGCATCCCAACTGGTGCGCATAACAAAAGCACTGGACCCGGCCATAGCCGCATGCGTTCCTCTGGTCTGGATGACGGCCTGGCAAATGCTGGTTCGCATACGGCCTATACCTAGCGGTTCATGGATACTGATTGGAAGTGCTGGAGGCGGCGTCGGAACCGCGATGCTCGAACTGGCCCGCTATCTGGGCCTGCGGACAATCGGCACCTGTTCGCCGCGCGACTTTGCAAAGGTGAGAGCTCGCGGCGGACTTCCCATCGATGACAACGATAGTGATCTTGTTGGGAAGGTGCGCGCAACAGCGCAAGGTGGCGTAGCGGCAGCCTTTGACGCAATGGGCGGTAGCAGCGCCCGCATGGCCCATTCCTGCATCAGTCCGGGGGGGATGTTCGTCAGTTATGGAGCGCAAGACCTTCTGAAAGGAACCGGATCGATCTTCGGCACGCTCGTCGACTTCATTCATTACAAGCTGCTCTGGAACCGGCCGGCATGGCTTGGAGGGTATGGGATTTCGCGGTTTTATCTAATTACGGATCAGCGAAAGTTATATCCTGAGCAATTCGAGGAAGATGTGCGCTTTCTTTGCGAGGCACTGGCAGACGGAAGGCTTGAGCCGCCAGAAGTCCAACGCATTGGTCTATCGGGGGTTCGCGAAGCTCATGAACAGCTTGAGAGGCATTCGGTGCCGAAAAAGTTCGTCATCGACATGTCTCTGGAATGTGACCTGCCACGGGTAATTTCCTCCAGTTGCGATTAGAGTCCGGCCCTCACGAGGACGGACGAGATGAAGCGCAAGAGGTTTACGGAAGAGCAGATCATCGGGGTGTTGAAGGAAGCGGAGGCGGGGGTGAAGACCGCCGACCTTGCTCGACGGCACGGCATCTCCGAGGCGACGGTCTACAACTGGAAGGCCAAGTATGGCGGCATGGAAGTGTCGGAGGCGAAGCGGCTGCGTTCGCTCGAGGACGAGAACGCCAAGCTGAAGCGCCTGCTGGCGGATACGATGCTGGACAACGCCGCGCTGAAGGATCTTCTATCAAAAAATTGGTAACGCCCGCTGCCAGGCGCAGAGCAGTCGCTCATCTCGCGGATCATCACGGGATGAGCGAGCGGCGGGCGTGCCGTGTCATCGATGCTGATCGTAAGAGCGTTCGCTACCAGTCCCGGCGACCGCCGGAGGCGGAGTTACGCGCCCGCTTGCGCGAGCTTGCCAATGAACGGCGCCGGTTCGGCTACCGTCGGCTGCACATCCTGCTGCGGCGGGAAGGAGAGCCTTCGGGCATCAACCGTGTCTACCGGCTCTATCGGGAAGAAGGTCTCGGCGTTCGCAAGCGTCGGGCACGACGCAGGGCGGTCGGCACACGGGCTCCGATCCTCGTGGAGGCCCGGCCCAATGCCCGCTGGAGCCTGGACTTCGTCCATGATCAGTTCGCCTGCGGCAGGCGGTTCCGCGTGCTCAACATCGTCGACGACGTAACCAGGGAATGCCTTGCTGCCATCCCCGACACGTCGATCTCCGGGCGCCGAGTAGCGCGCGAACTGACCGACATCATCGCCTGGCGTGGCAAGCCGGGCATGATCGTCAGCGACAACGGCACCGAGTTCACCGCCAATGCGATCCTGGCCTGGTGCAAGGACCGCGAGATCGAGTGGCACTACATCGCACCGGGCAAGCCAATGCAGAACGGTTACGTGGAATCCTTCAACGGGCGGATGCGGGACGAGCTGCTCAACGAGACGCTGTTCCACGGCCTCGATCATGCCCGTGCCGTGATCCGGGAGTGGGCGGAGGATTACAATACCTGCCGCCCCCACTCCTCAATCGGATACCAGACCCCAGCCGGCTACGCGGAAACGATCTTTGCAATGGGGTCAGGCATGCCTGACCCCATTGCAAACAAG
>JAGWUW010000036.1 GCA_028868235.1 Betaproteobacteria bacterium
CCGGTGCTATTGGCTACGTTTCGATCGGCACGGCGGAGTACGAGGAGGCCCAGGGCAGCCCGATTCGCCAACTTCCGCTGGACGGAGTCGCGGCCAGCGTCGCCAATGTTCGAAACGGCAGTTTTCCGCTGGCCCGCCCGCTCAACCTGGTCACCACCGGCAAGGAGAGTGCGTTGGCGCGCCGCTTTATCGACTACGCACGTTCGGAAGCCGTCCATGATCTCGTCACCGAACAATATTTCGTCCCGCTGGCCCGCTGACCAGCGTCTGGCCGTCAGCCTGGGACTGGCGGCAGCGCTGGTTGCCGCCATTCTCGGCCTGGTGGTCGCCTTTCTGTCCAAGGAATCCTGGCCGCTGCTGCGCGATATCGAGCTGACCCGCTTCCTGACCGACGACGGCTGGCATCCGACCGAACAAAGCTACGGCATGATGCCGATGCTGACGGCAACGCTGGCCGCCAGTTTCGGGGCCTTGCTGCTGGCTGCGCCGCTGGGGCTGGCTTCGGCACTGTTCTGCCGTTTTTACGCCCCGCCCGCACTGGCTCGCAGTTACCGCCGCATGCTCGGCCTCCTGGCCGGCATCCCCTCGGTGGTCTTTGGATTTTGGGGGCTGACCGTACTCGTACCATTGATCGCCCGCTGGGAGCCGCCGGGCGCCAGCCTGCTCGCCGCCGTGCTGATCCTCGCGCTGATGGTGCTGCCGACGGTCGCACTGACCAGCGACACGGCGCTCGGCGCCGTTCCGGCCAACTGGCTGCACGGAGCCGCGGCGCTCGGCCTGTCACGGCGCGGTATGCTGTTCGGCGTCGCCATTCCCGCGGCGCGACGGGGCATATTCGCCGGCATCCTGCTGGCGGCTGCCCGCGCCCTGGGTGAAACCATGGCGGTATTGATGGTGGCCGGCAATGTCGTGCAGTCGCCGAGCAGCTTGTTCGACCCGGTTCGTACCATGACTGCCAATATCGCCCTGGAAATGGCTTATGCGACCGGCGATCATCGGGCTTCGCTGTTCGTAACCGGCCTGCTGCTCACCGCCCTGGTGTTATTGCTCGTCCTCGGCACCCTGCGGAATACCGGGGAACATGGTCATGCGTGAGCTGATCGGCAAACCCGCTCCAGACGGGCCAGACCTGGCGCTGACCATCGCCATCTGGGGCGGCGCGGCGCTGGTAGCGGGAAGCTTTCTGGCGCTGCTCGGCGATTTGTTGTGGCATGGCGCAGCCCGGGTGTCGTGGGATTTCCTCGTAATGGCCCCGGAACATGCCGGCAAGACTGGCGGAATTGGCCCAATTTTGGCGTCGACCGTAGCAATTCTCGCGGTTGCGCTCCTCGCGGCGCTTCCGCTGGGTCTCGCCACGGCGATCTGGCTCAGCAATTTTACTCGTGGCGGTAGCCTGCTGGCACGCCAGGTCAACCTCAGCCTAGACGTATTGGCCGGGGTTCCTTCCATCGTTTTCGGGCTGTTCGGCAACGCGTTTTTCAGCGTCGTTCTCGGTATGGGTTTTTCCATTGCCGCTGGTGGCCTGACACTGGCCTGCATGATCCTGCCGATCTTCATCCGCAGCGTTGAATCGGGACTGTCCGCCGTGCCCGACGAATGGCGGCGCGGTGCCGCGGCACTTGGCCTATCCCAGGCCGCCGCGCTGCGCCACATCCTGCTTCCCGCCGCTGCGCCAGCGATCAGCGCCGGGATGATGCTCGGCATCGGTCGCGCCCTGGCCGAAACGGCGGCGCTGATCTTTACCAGCGGCTACGTCGACCGCATGCCCGAATCGCTGCTCGACTCGGGGCGGGCGCTGGCCGTCCATATCTATGACCTGTCGATGAATGTGACCGGCGGCGACCAGGCGGCCTATGCCTCTGCCCTGGTCCTGATCGTCCTGCTGCTGGCGATCAATAGTGTGGCCCAAACCCTAACCGGCCGCTTTCTTGCCCGGAGAATCAGCCAACCATGACACCGTCCCTATCGACTGCTTCGGCAACTGCCGACACCTTTACCCTGGGGCCACTGCAAAACGGTCCTGCCTGCTGCATCCCGACGCCCATTCTCAGCATCGAAAACCTGTCGCTTCACTATGGCGACAAGCCGGCACTCGCCGAGGTTTCCCTCGATATCTATCGCGGCTGTATCACGGCGCTGATCGGCCCCTCCGGCTGTGGCAAGACCAGCTTCCTGTCCGCCCTCAACCGGCTGAGCGATCTGATTCCCGGCTGTCGTGTCGGTGGACGTATCCGCTTCGGCGACGCCGACATCCACGACCCAGCCATCGACCTGCAAGGCCTGCGCCGCAAGATCGGCATGATTTTCCAAAAACCCAATCCATTCCCATTGTCGATTCGCCGCAATCTCGAAATGCCGTTGCGGGAGCATGGTGTTGACCGTCAGGATGAACTCGATGAAAAGATTCGGCAGGCGTTGACCGATGTCGGTCTCTGGGACGAGGTTCATGACCGCCTGGACGCGCCGGCGCTCGGCCTGTCCGGTGGACAGCAACAACGCCTGTGTATCGCCCGCGCCATTGTCCTCGAACCCGAGGTGCTGCTGATGGATGAACCGTGCAGCGCGCTCGACCCACTGTCGTCGGCCGTAGTCGAGGCCCTGATCCAGCGCCTGCGCGGTCGGTACACGGTGGTCATCGTTACCCACAACCTGGCCCAGGCCCGGCGCATCGCTAACTATGCCGCATTCTTCTGGATGCGCGAGAAGGTCGGCAAATTGGTCGAATTCGGGCGGTGCCAGCAGTTGTTCGACATGCCGCGCGATGATCTGACGGCTGCTTATATCGCGGGCATCAGTGGTTAGGGGGGCACCAATGCAGCAGGCCGTCAGCAGGGCTATTGGATTGAGTAGGCCGACTCCGACTGGCCGTCCACTTTTTGCCAACAGTAAGATTTCAGACAGGTCGACGACTAATGGTTAACGGCTCAGCGCAGCCGTCAGCAAAAGAAAGTTGAAGGAGATGAAGATGAAGAAGCCTCTGAAACATTACGTCGGAAAACTGGTGCAACTGCGGCCGGGTTCATTTTCAAGTTTGCTGGGCAGAATGGGCTTTAAGAGCAAAGGTCTGGAAAATCGCTTTCTGGTGAGCACGGCAAATCGTAGCCGGGGACGGTTGATCTGCTACGGCAGCGGGTTGTGTCTGGAAATCGCGCCCGCCGATATCGAGCTGGTATAGCACCGTGCACAGCGCGAACACCATGGTTTTGCTCGCGCCGCTGCTCACCGGTCTGATCGGGTTTGCCGCGCACCGGGCCAGTCTGTGCACGGTCAGGGGCGTCGCCGAGGTGATCACCTCCAGGCGGGCCTGGATGCTTGCCAGTTTTGCCAAGGCGGCGGCGTGGACTGCGCTTGTTGCCGGTGGCATCGCCTATTTTTCGCCTACATCGGCCAGTCCGGTGCTGGAGTCGATTCCACCGGCACTCGGCCTGCTCGGCGGGTTTCTGTTCGGCGTCGGCGCTGGCCAATTATCTGGCGCTATTGGCCGGAGTTGCGGCTGTCATGTTCGTGATGATGGCTGTGACTGGCCACGTACCGCAGGTCGAATGCATCAACGATGAATGCCGCTAAGCGTGGAACTATAGTTCATTTTCCAAGTAGCGTGCCGGCCGTCTGGCTGGCCCGCGTACTGATCGCCAACCTTCAGGAGAATTGCCATGACATCATGCCTTTCCCGTATCGTCCTTACCGCTGGCCTCACCGCGTTTCTGTTGATTGCCGCCCCGGTCGCACATGCCGATGCGGGCACCAAAACCGTTGGTACGGCACAAGGGTTCGATGAAACGGTCGCCCGGCTGGAAAAATCGATTACCGACAACAAGATGGGGCTGGTCGCCCAAGCTAGCGCCAGCCGGGGCGCCGTGTCGCGCGGCGTCAAGATTCCCGGCAACGTTGTACTGATGGTATTTCGCAACGATTTTGCCGTGCGCATGCTGAAGGCCAGCGTGCCTGCAGGCATAGAGGCTCCTTTGCGCATCTATGTGACGGAAGAGCCGGCGGGCACGAGCATCACCTACCGCACGCCCAGCGCTACTTTCAAGCCCTATGGCAATTCGGAATTGGACGCCATGGCCCGTGAACTCGACCCGATTTTCGCGAAAATAGTCGCCGACGCGATCGAGTACTGACATTCAGCCATGCCGACAAGCACTCGGACCTTACAGCCCGGCATCGTGGGCAGCGCCGGTCTGGCGGCCGTGGCCGTGGTCGCCACGGTCGACGCTCGGAAAGCGATTCTTTTCGGGCTTGGTCTGCTGCTCGGGCTGACGCTCTACCATGCCGCTTTCGGCTTTGCCGTGGCCTACCGCCGCCTGCTGCTCGAACGCGATGGCAGCGGCGTCCAGGCACAGTTGCTGATGATCGGGGTGACGTCAGTGCTGTTTGCCCCGCTGCTCGCCAACGGAGCGGCCTTTGGCCAGCCGATCGGCGGAGCCGTGGCTCCCGTCGGCGTGTCGGTAGCGGTTGGGGCATTTCTGTTCGGGATCGGCATGCAATTGGGCAACGGTTGCGGTTCGGGTACGCTGTTCGCGCTGGGCGGTGGCAGTCCGCGCATGCTGCTGGTGCTTGTCGCCTTCTGCGCCGGCGGGTTCCGGGCCAGCCTGGATATGGATTTCTGGCAGTCCCTCCCGGATGCAGGACCGCTGGCCCTCGGCGAATTGATCGGCTGGCCACCGGCGGTCGCATTGCAACTGGCGGTACTGCTCACCCTGTCCAACTTGGTGCGCCGCTATGCGCCAATGCGACAGCGCCTCTTCACGCTGCCGGAAGAGACCACGCGCAAGCGCTGGCTGCAGGGCGGCTGGCCGCTCGGCATCGGCGCCCTGTTGCTCGCCGTCCTGAATCTCGCCGTGCTACTGGTTGCCGGTCACCCGTGGACCATCACCTGGGCGTACACGCTGTGGGGCGCCAAAGCCGCCACACTCCTCGGCTGGCAGCCGGCGGCCAGCGCTTTCTGGCAGGGCGATTTCCAACGGGCGGCGCTGAGCGAAAGCCTCTTCGCCGACGCCACCTCGCTGATGGATATCGGCATCATCATCGGCGCGCTGCTCGCCGCCGGCCTGGCCGAACGTTTTGCGCCACAGATCCGCATACCGCCGCGTTCGCTGCTTGCTGCGCTGATCGGCGGCCTACTCATGGGCTACGGCGCCCGCATCGCCTATGGTTGCAATGTCGGCGCTTTTTTCTCCGGCATCGCATCAAGCAGCCTGCACGGCTGGCTGTGGATCGCCGCCGCTCTGCCCGGCTGCGTTGCGGGCATCGCCCTGCGCCCCTACTTTGGATTGAGGAATACATGATCCTTTTGTGCCGTTGCCTCTTCGCCGTTCTCCTGTTCTCCGCCAGCACCTTCGGCACTGCCGCCGGGCAAGCGGAAAGCAAGGCGGACCGTGACATCGCTGCCTTTCTCGACCGCCACTGGCAACATCCCCTCCCGCCGCAAGGCCAGCCACCAGCCGCATTCAGCCCGCTGGAAGCATCGCTGGCGCCCGCCGACTGCGGCACCTGTCATGTGCAACAGTGGCGGGACTGGCAGACGGCACTGCACAGCAAGGCGATGAGTCCCGGACTGCTCGGCCAGTTGCAGGTCATGCTGCCCGATGCGACCGACGAACACCAGGCCTGCCTGATTTGCCATGCGCCACTGGCCGAACAGCAAGCCGAATTGCAAAAGGCGCTCGCCGCCCGCAAGGCGAAGGCGGGTAGCCATGCCGACGGGTTGACCTGCGCCGGCTGCCATGTCCGCAGTCACCAACGCCACGGCCCACCCCGCCGGGACGGCACCACCCCGGCCAAGAACGCGCCTCTGCCGCACGACGGCTGGCAGGTCAGCGCCGCCTATGGCGATTCGCGCTTCTGCGCGGCCTGCCACCAGTTCCCGGCGGACTGGCCGGCGCTCAATGGCAAACTGTTGGAGAACACCCACGAAGAGTGGAAAGCCAGTCGCCATGCGCGTGAAAACCGCTCCTGCCAGAATTGCCACATGCCAGACCGGCGCCACCTGTGGCGCGGCATTCACGACCGGGAAATGACGCGCAACGGCCTGGACATCGCCTTTTCGCCGCAGCCCGCCGCCAAGGGCCGGGTGGCGGCCGATCTGAAGATCATCAACCGCGGCGTCGGCCATGCCTTTCCGACCTATGTCACCCCCCGGGTAACGGTGGACCTGGCCCAGGAAGATTCCGCCGGACGAATCATTCCGGACACCCGGGAACTGCACGTCATCGCCCGCCAGGTGAGCCTGGATCTGAGCCGGGAACTGGCCGACACCCGCATCCTGGCCGACGAGTCGCGCCGCTACGCCTACCGCCGGCCTCGTCATGCCCGGGCCGTTGCCATCAGCGCCCGCATCCGGGTCGAACCCGATTATTTCTACGCCGATTTCTATCGCGCCACCTTGCGCGATCCGGCCTATGCCAAGGGCCATGCCACGCTACGCCAGGCCCTGCGGCTCGCAGAACAGTCGCCATACATCCTCTACCAGAGCCGGTTGCCCCTCGATGTTCCCGGTCGCTAAACCGGCATTTCCTGCGGTCGACCGCCGCCCTGCACATGAAAAAAACGGCGGAGCGCAGGAGTCGCTCCGCCATTCTCTCCTGCAAAGAAAAAACTTATTTCTTTGCCGCGCAGGGGTTTTTAGCCGCACATGGGTTCTTGGCAGCGCAAGGGTTCTTGGCTGCACAGGGATTCGCCTTCTTTTGCATCTTGCCGGCGCAGGGATTGGCTTTCTTCATCTGTGCGGCACAGGGATTCTTGGCGGCGCACGGATTCTTCGCGGCACAGGGATTGGCATGTGCGAGCGGCATGCCCAGGGTCATGGCCAGCATGCCGACGGCGACAGCGGAGGTGAAGCGTTTTTGTTGAGTCTTCATGGTGATCGTCCTTTGAAATGAATTGCAGTAAATCTGCCAATGAGCGTCTTGATCAAGAAACCCCAAAATAACGGAGCTTCTTAGTCTTAGTCGGACGAAAGGCTGGATTCTTACAGCCTGGGAAGAAATATTTTCCCCCCGCGCGTAAAAAACGATTCAGATGACGCCTGATTTTTCCTATTTGAACACCCTGAACCGACGGGCGCTACGCCGGGCCAAACTTCGCCATTAAAAATAGATGTAAGAAATTTACGGGTTTGCGCGACTAATTCAAGAAATCATTCGGTCCGTTATCGGGCTGACTGGTCTGGCCATTTCAAGGGGGGCCAACAAATGGCAGGGAGCACAACTGGCGGATGCATTGCCGGATAGCTGGATTCAACTCACTGCGCTTTTTTGAGCGTTAGATTTAAAAAGACAAAGGAGATTTCAATGAACCCGAAAGCCAAATCACGCAATTCCACGCCTGCCGCCATGATTTCGGCCGGCCTGTTGGCCGCTGCCCTGAGCGGGCCGGTCCTGGCTGCCAACCCGTGCGCCGCAAAAGCTGCCAATCCCTGTGCCGCGAAGAATCCATGCGCGACGAACCCTTGTGCCGCCGGCCCGAAAATCAATCGCAAGGACGTCGTCCGGCCGGCCGGCTACAAGCCGTTGAAGGGCGATCACGCAACGCTCGCCAAGCAAGGCGCGGTGCTGTTCACGGATGCCAAGCTGTCGACCAACGGCATGTCATGCAACACATGCCATCAGGACAACAACGCCTACCAGGCAAGCTTTGCCCTGCCTTACCCGCATCGCGTTCAGATGGCCAAAGACGATCTTGGCTTGAAGACAATCCATCTCGACGAGATGGTGCAGCTCTGCATGGTCAAGCCAATGGCGGCAAAACCATTGCCGTGGCAGTCAGAAGAACTGGCAGCGCTCGTCGCCTACGTCAGCGATGTTCAGAAGAAATTCAAACCGGCAGCCGGCGCGGCCAACCCCTGTGCGGCCAAAAACCCATGTGCAGCGCGAAATCCCCGCATGGCGAAAAATCCCTGCGCCGCCAAGAAGCACTAATAGCGTCGCTGCCACCTGCCCTGGCGTCCCCGGCAAGGTCCGGAAAGCGCCAAGGCCGCTGTAAAACTGTCCAGCCACTCACATAAACCGGAGACAAATCATGGGCGATAAATCCGTTGTCCTCCCCAAACGCACGGTCCTGGTCCTTCAGGGCGGCGGCGCCCTAGGTGCCTTTCAGGCCGGCGTCTTCGAAGCCATGAACCTGTCCGGACTGCACCCTGATTGGGTGATCGGCACCTCGATCGGCTCGATCAACGCGGCGCTGATCGCCGGCAATTGGCCAGAACGGCGCATGGAGCGCCTGTACGAATTCTGGGCACGGGTCGGCCAAGGCTGTGGCATTTCACCCGAGTTCGCAGGCGATGCCCCTGCGGCTTTCATCCGGCAAGTCAGCCAACTGCTTACCATGACCGCGGGTCTGCCCAATTTTTTTACGCCGCACTGGGGACACGGATTTCACCTCGGCGGGACTGTAACTCCGGAGAAAGCCAGTTTTTACGACGTTTCCCCGCTGCGCAAGACGCTGGAAGAACTCGTCGACTTTGACTACCTGAACGATTCGCCGACGCGCATCTCGGTCGGCGCGGTCGACGTTGAAGAAGGGCAAATCCGATATTTCGATTCTCGTCACGAACGGATCGGCGTTGAGCACATCCTGGCCAGCAGCGCTTTGCCCCCGGCTTTCCCCGCGGTCGAAATCGGGGGCCGCCACTACTGGGATGGCGGCATTCATTCCAACACCCCGCTCGAATGGATGCTGCGCGACTCACCCCGCCAACACTCACTGTGCATCATGGCCACGCTGTGGCCGATCGAGGATGTCATCCCGACCACGCTACCCGACGTTCTGCGCCGCAGCAAGGAACTGCACTATGCCAGCCGCTCGCGCACCCTGATCCAGTTGGAGCAGGAACTCCACACCCTGCGTCACACGGTATCGCTGCTGGGAGCCCGTCTCCCCCCCGAACAGCGAGCCGAAGCCGATATCGCCCAGGCGATCGACCTGGGTTGCCGCAGCGTCTATCATCTGATTCGGCTACAGGCACCACGCCTAGCTCGCGAGAACCATGTCAAGGATATTGATTTCTCGGTAGCGAGTATCGGTCAGCGCTGGGCGGCCGGCCAGCGCCATACCCTGCATGCGCTGGCTGCCAAGCCCTGGGAAACGCCAGTCGGTCCCGAGCAAGGCGTGCTGGTGCACGATTTTTCCCGGCTCGCAGCGCAATCGGAAGCCTTGCCCGCATGAAATTATCCCTCAAGATCGAATTGGCTGCCTTGCCGGCCGACCAGCGTGCCGCCATGCTCGCCGCCGGCCACGAGGTCCAGCATGCCAGGCGGGCCTTGGAAAAGGCCGGACTCAACATCGTCGGTGAAGTGCTGCGCGATCAGGGCGAGTTTGTTGAACTCGAGCATTACCCGAAAGACGATGTTTTCGACACCGAAAGCTTCAGCCAGTACTACTACCACGCCCATCGCGACGACCCGGACGAACACGGGCATTTTCACCTATTCCTGCGGGCGGGCGGCATGCCCACGGGCAGTGCTCCGATCAACTATCCACAGGCGACCGACGTCTGGCCGAGCGGCGACGACGCCATTTGCCACTTGATTGCCATCGCCATGGATTCCTGGGGCGATCCGATCGGCCTTTTCTGCACCAACCGCTGGGTTACCGCCGAAGCCTGGTACAGCGCCGAACAGGTCATCGCCATGCTCGACCGCTTCATCATCGACCACGCCTCGCCGAATTGGGCCGTCAATCGCTGGATAAGCGCAATTGTCCGCCTTTACCGACCGCATATCGAGGCGTTGATTCGTCAGCGCGACCAGGCCGTCGCCGCGCGGCAACATCGGTTTGCCGAGCGCGATATCTTCGAGGACCGGGAACTGGATATCACCAGCTATCTACCCATTTCCGTGGACACCCTGGTCGAACACCTTGGCAGGCTGCAAGGTAACGCTCCCGAAAACTTCGAGTTTTCCCAGGACAACAAAGGCTATGTCATCACCAAGGTGAACTAAGCATCCTTCGATGGGCGAAGCAGAAGGGCTGCTTGATCGTTGCACATTCACGCTTGACTCTGGAGTTTACTTCAAGGTTTATCCTGAAACTGTGATTCAGTGACGCGCAGTGCGTGTCATGCCCGTTACGAATATCGAAGGAACTGGAAATGACTGTCAACCGCAAAATCGAAGTGTTCAGCGCCGGCTGCCCCGCCTGCGCCGAAGTTGAATCCCTCGTAAAAAGCCACGCCTGCCCGTCGTGCGAAATCGATGTACTCGACATGCGCAACGTGGCCGTGGCGCAACGCGCCAAGGCGCTGGGCGTACGCCCGGTGCCGGCTGTGGCGATCTACGGCGAGTTAGTCGGTTGTTGCGCAGGGCGTGGTGTCGATGAAGCAAGCCTTCGCGCTGCCGGCCTCGGCCAGCCGTGATGCTGACTATCGGCAAGCTCGCCAAGGCTGGCGATATCAGCCCCGACGCGCTGCGCTACTACGAACGCGAGGGGCTGCTCGCCCCGGCAAGTAAAACTGACAGCGGCTATCGCCTCTATGGCGAAGATGCCGTGCGCCGAGTGCGCTTCATCCAGCACGCCCAGGCATGCGGCTTTACGCTCGCGGAAATCCGCGAGCTACTGCACCTGCGCCAGAGCGAGCACGCCTGCTGCAACGACGTGCGAAGCCGTGCCGTCGAGAAGAAACTCCAGCTAGCCGCCAAGATTCGCGCGATGCAGACAATCTCGGCCGCGCTCGAACGTCTGATCGCAAAATGCGCCTATGGCACACTGCCGGTCGATGACTGCCCGATCCTGGCCGCACTGGAACAGATCGATGGCAGTGCACAGGACGATGCGCCATGAGGATTGAGCTATTCAAGGTGCCGGTATGCACCCGATGCAATTCGGCCCGGGTGGAGTTGCAGGCTGTCGCCGAAGCGGCTGGCGCGGAATGGTGCGAGGTCAACGCACTTGATGCGCTCGACCGTGCGGTCGATCTGGGCGTGCTGACGCTGCCCGCGCTGGTCATCGACGGCGAACTGGCCTTTGCTACCCTGCCGACGCCCGCGGCGCTGCGCCGGGAACTGGCGTGGAGGGCGCAGCATGGTTGAACTAACTCCCGACGCGTTGCGCCATGCCGTCGAGACCTTCCGTTTTGGTGCAGCCGGAATCGGCTTCGTCGCCGGCCTGGCGTTCAGCCTCAGCCCGGTTGCTGCGGTCGCGATACCCGTCGCGCTGGCATACGTTTCGCATGCGCGCGAGCCGCGCGAGGCCAAACGGCTGGGCGCGATGTTCGTCGCCGGCATGCTCGCGACGCATATCGCGCTCGGAGCCATCGCCGGCCTCGGCGGCCGCTGGGTCGGCGAACTGATGGGCCGCGGCTGGGGGCTGCTGCTCGGGCCTCTGCTCATCGTCCTCGGTCTCATGTGGACCGGTTGGATCAAAGTGACCCTGCCAGCCATCGCGCTGCGCGCCAAGCGGCCGACCAGCGCATGGGACGCGTTCGCGCTCGGTATGCCGTTCACGGTTGCCGTTTGCCCAATCTGCACACCGGCTTTGCTTGCCTTGCTCGGGGTTGTCGCCGCGCTTGGTTCGCCGTGGCTCGGTGCAGCCGTACTGTTGGCCTTCGCCCTGGGCCGAACGGTACCGATCCTGCTGGCAGACTGGGCCATCGGCAGTCTGAAGACGCTGCACGGTCCGGGGCGCTGGCGGCGCATGTTCGACATCGTGGCGGGCATCCTGTTGATGGCAACGGGTCTATACCTGCTCAACGCCTGGTTTGTGGTGATCCCGGCGCTGCCCGGCTAAAGGGAGAACGCCCCATGACTACGAATACCGGAAGCCGCGCCCTGGTCGCCGGCGTGCTGGCCGCCATCGGCGCGTCGGTGTGCTGCGTCGGCCCGCTCGTGCTGCTCGCGCTCGGCATCGGCGGCACTTGGGTCGCTAGCCTGACGGCGATGGAGCCGTACCGTCCATTCTTCATCGGCTTGACGCTGCTATTCCTTGGCCTGGCCTTTCGCCGGCTTTACCTCGTACCGCTTGCCTGTACGCCGGGGACGCCCTGTGCCGATGCGCGCACGCGCCAACGGCAGCGCCGGATGTTCTGGCTCGTCGTCGTGCTGCTGGCAGGGCTGATCGCCGTGCCGTGGCTCGCGCCACTGTTCTACTGAAGGAGGCTCTCTTATGCGCAAACCTTTGTTGGCCTTTCTGGCCGCCTTGCCGCTGGCGGCGCTCGCCGCTCCATCGAAAGCCGTCACGCTCGACGTGCGGAATATGACGTGCCCGCTGTGCCCAATAACCGTGAAGAAGTCTCTGGAAAAAGTTGCCGGCGTCAGCAGCGTTCAGATCGATTTCGACCACAAGATGGCTACCGTCATCTACGACCCGGACAAGGCGAATCTTGTGGCACTGACCCAGGCCACAACCAACGCCGGTTACCCGTCCACCTTGCACAAGTGAGCCAACGATGAATGCCGTGATCCTCGAATCCGAATTGACCTGTCCACACTGCGGCTTCGCGTGGCGACAGACCATGCCAACGGATGCCTGCCAGTTCTACCAGGAATGCCCTTCCTGCCGAGCGCTATTGCGGCCCAAGCCGGGCGACTGTTGCGTATTCTGTTCCTACGGCTCTGTGCCCTGTCCGCCGATCCAGTTACAGCGAGGCTGCAGCACTTCACAAACCGGGTGATATCGCCAAGATGACGGCTGGCGACACCACGGTTGAATCCCCAAGCGCTTACATGCACTAGCGCATATCGAGTTGCCGCAAATTAGGCAAACATCATTTTTTGTGTTTGCTGACCACCAAGTCCACACGACGAAACTGCTCAGTACCTTCACTGTAACGGCCGGGATGATATAAAGAACGTCCTGTTCCTTGAAACCGGCATTC
>JAGWUW010000423.1 GCA_028868235.1 Betaproteobacteria bacterium
GCTGGCCAAGCTCAACCTGGCACAGCGCCAGGTGCCCATCGTCGTCAAGTTGCCGCCGGAAGCGCGCACCGATCTGGCCCTGCTCGAAAGGCTGACCGTGCCCGGAGCGCACGGGCCGGTGACTTTGGCCAACGTCGCCTCGATTTCCATCGCCGGTGGGCCGGCCGAGATCAATCGCTACGATCGCCTGCGCAACATCAATTTCGAGATCGAACTGAATGGCGTGCCGCTCGGCGAAGTCGAGGCCAAGGCGCTGGCCCTGCCGAGCATCGCCAACCTGCCGCCGGGCATCATCCAGACCACGGTTGGCGATGCCGAGGCGATGGGCGAACTGTTCGCAAGCTTCGGCCTGGCCATGGCCACCGGCGTGCTGTGCATCTACATCGTGCTGGTCCTGCTCTTCAAGGATTTCGTGCAGCCGGTGACTATCCTAGCCGCGTTGATCCTCTCCGTGCCCGGCGCCTTCCTGGCCCTGTTCGTTGCCCAGAAAGCACTGTCCATGCCGTCTATGATCGGCCTAATCATGCTGATGGGAATCGCCACCAAGAATTCCATCCTGCTCATAGACTACGTCGTGCTGGCCCGCCGCGAGCATGGGCTGGACCGCTGGAGTGCACTGCTCGACGCCTGTCGCAAACGGGCGAGGCCGATTGTCATGACCACTGTGGCAATGGGTGCCGGCATGATGCCGATCGCCCTCGGCATTGGCGTCGATCCCAGTTTCCGTGCCCCGATGGCCATCGTCGTGATTGGGGGCCTGATCACCTCGACGTTTCTCAGTCTGCTCGTCATCCCGGTGGTGTTTACCTACGTCGACGACCTGATAGGCTGGGTGCGCGTCCATCTACCACATCACCCAGCCAAGCACGGATAGTCTTGCCATGAGAAACCTGCTGCTCTTACTCCATCTCGCCGGCATCATTGTTTGGATCGGCGGCATGTTCTTCGCACACTTCTGCCTGCGCCCTGTCGCTGTGGCCCAGCTGCCACCACTGCAACGCCTTCCCCTGATGGCGGCGGTGCTTGGGCGTTTTTTCCGGGTTGTCGCCGTCGCAGTGGTTTTTATCGTGGCCTCCGGCCTGCTGCGTTTGCTCGATGTCGGTTTCGCCGTCGCGCCGCGTGCCTGGCACGCCATGATGAGCGGTGGCCTATTGATGGTTGTCGTCTTCACCTACTTGTACGGAATCTGCTATCCGGCCCTGAGGTTTGCCGTGGCTGCTGCCAACTGGCCACGGGCCGGGCAGGTATTGGAACATATCCGCAAAGGCGTCGTTTTCAACCTGGCACTCGGTGCGCTGATCGTGGTGATCGCCACACTCGGGGTGTGATGGTATTCAACGGGATGGGCCGACCGGGTTGCGCCCGAAAGTCAGCGTATAGAACACATCGAGCGCATTGTCGCTACCGGCCCGGCCGATGATGGCGATCTGGCGGCTGAGATTGACGGTCAACTTGACGACACTCTCCGCACGGCCCAGCGTTTGCTCGTAGGAGAGCAGCGCATTCGACGACAGACGCTTGCCGACCGAGAAAATCTGCTGGCCGGTGCTGCCAGTGGTGTCGACGTTGCTGCTGGCTACCCGGCTGACCAGCTGACGGTTGCTGGTATCGCCGAGGTTACCTTGGCGGACACCCAGTTCGTCGAAACCGAAGGTTTTCTTGACCTGCTGGACGACATTGCCCGAATCGTTGCCAAGCAGCCCGCTGGCGGCTGATAGCAGGGTCGTCGCGTCGCCGGTGCCCATCTGCTCCGGGCCATGGCCGAGGACCAGCCAGGCCAATTTTTCGGCATCCGGCAGATCGGGGTCGGATATCAACTTGACCGTCGGTTTCTGCGCCGTACCGCCGATCTGGACACCGGGTTCGACGGCCAGTCCCTTGCGGACGGCTCGCACATCAAGGCTGGGGTTGTCGAGCAGGCCATTGAAGCTGAGCACGCCGCGTTCAATGTCCAGCTTCTGACCGTAGGCGTCGAAACGGCCACTGCGCGTGCGGATGGTGCCTATGGCCCGTGGCAGGTCGCGGCCCTTGGCGGTAATGCGAACCTCGCCGCCCAGGTGGCTGGATAGTCCGGCCCCGTTGAAAAGGAAGTTGCTCCCCAGGTCGGTGGCGATGTCGAGGTCGAGGCGGGGGCGTAACGCAGCCGCAGGCTTTTCCGTTCCCGGACGCTTGACCACCACGTCATCGGACAGGCGCGGTGTACCCCCCTTGGCGAGTTGCCAGTAGCCGGCGTCAACCGCCAATTTGCCTTGCGCACCAATCGTGTCGGCTTGCCAAGTCAAACGGCCGCTGCCGGAAACAGCAACCCACTGGTCGGGTAGCTGGAAGGCACCCAGGTGGTTGAGGCGGACGTCGAGCCAAGCGCTTTCCTGGCCGGCATCGCGACCGACCTGCATTTCGCCGCTGACCTCTAGGCGGCCAGGTGTCTTATCGAGTCCTGATAGCTCGTTGCGCACTTCCAGGCGCAAGGGGCGGGGTAGCGGTTGGAGCAAGCTATCGAAACCCAGGCGGTTGATGCGCAACAGGTTGTCGCGCAGGTCGAT
>JAGWUW010000424.1 GCA_028868235.1 Betaproteobacteria bacterium
CTACACCGTCAACGCAGGCCGTTTCCTCGCCCTCGCCATGGTCGACGAGGCTCACGCCGAACCCGGCACCGAGGTCCATCTGCTGTGGGGCGAGCCGAACGGGGGGACATCCAAGCCCACGGTGGAACGCCATGTTCAGACCGAAATCAAGGCCATCGTCGCGCCGGTTCCCTATTCGGAAGTCGCGCGTGACAGCTATGCCGACGGCTGGCGCAACCGGAAGGGCTGAGGGCAAGCGAGATGGGGTGGCGACTGGCAGCCTGCCGGTTCATGCACCCCATCGCTATTTGCCGGGCGATCGCCTAAATGGCGTGACTATGAAGTTCCGTATGACATCAATCCTTGCCGGTAGTGCAGCGCTCCTCAGCCTTGCTGCCGCCAACCCTGCCCTAGCTGCACTGGCCGTGGGCGATAGCGCGCCTGATTTTTCTGCCGAAGCGGTGCAGGGCAAAGAGGCAATGACGCTTGCCCTGTCCGATCTGCGAAAGACCGGGCCGGTGGTAATCTTCTTTGTGCCTTCCGCCTTCACCGACGCTCCGGAATGCCGCGACTTTGCCAGCAAGATCGACCAATTTCGCGCCGCCGGAGCGAGCGTGGTGGGTATGTCGCGCGATTCGACGGAAACGCTGGCCAAGTTCTCCGCCGACGAGTGTGGCGCAAAGTTCCCACTGGCCAGCGCCAATGTCGCGCTGGTCGATGCCTTTGACGTCAACGACGGGGCCATGTTCAACACGCGCACGACCTATGTCATCGCCGCTTCAGGCAAGATTGCCTACGCCGACAACAATGCGGAGTTCGATGGCCATGCAGGCCGGGCACTTGCTTTCGTTCAGGCCCTGAAGCGCTGATTAGGGGGCCTATTGCACCACTACGCGGACTTCCTGGAAATTGTTGAGCAGCGTCTGGTTGGCCGGATCCACCAGTCCGTCGCGCTGTCCGTTCACCGTCAGGCGCACGACATAGGTGCCTGGCTTGTCAAAGCTCACCGTGCGGTTGACGTTCACCAGCGGCACCGGTGTCTGGACCACGGTCATCGGATCGGCGGTCCCGGCAATCGTCCAGCTGTACTGCACTATCATGCCTGTCTTGGGCGGCATTTCCAGCTTGGCGGCAAGCGTAACCGGCTGGCCGACGCCCACGGTGGCGCGCGCCACGCCGTTGGCCGTCAGGTTCATTACTGGCTGCAGGCCGTGGCGCTCTGCCGCGTTATCTGGCGGAATCACCTGGCCGTTGCGGATCGTGTAAGTGGTTGAAGGCGGCGGGGCCTTGCCCTTTTCCACCCAGGCCATCATGTCCTGCATCGATTGCTGGAAGATGCCCGGCTCGCCTCCGCCAACCGCATGGCGGCCGTTGTCGTGGAGATAGAAGCGCATCATCGAATTGGCCTTCGACTTGCCCAAGGTGCGCTGGATCTGCTCGGCATAGCTCACGTTGAACAGCGGCCATGACAGATTGTCCGACCGGCCCTCGATGATCATCACTTTGGTCTTGATCGCGCCTGTTTCATTACGCCCGCCCATCGTGCGGTAGTTGGGCCCGAGCAGGACCCTCAGATCCTGCCGCTGGGGATATTTGGCTGAACCGTCGGCATTGCGATACTGGTCATAGCTGCGCATGCCGGCGATGTTGCTGTAGCGCGGGTAGTAGTACATCGCGAGGATGAAGCGGTTGTTGATCCGCACTTTGCTGCCCACTTGCAGCGCATCGAGCAGCATCTTGCTGTTGCGGATCTGCAGGACGTTGCCGAACACGTTCTTGGTTGTGCCGCCCAGCGTCATCAGACCGGTAGCCGTATCCAGCTTGCCCATCAGTCCGAAGCGGCGGAGGTTATCGCCGGGCTCGCCCGTCACGCGCTCAGGGTCTACTGTGCGGGTCTTGCCGTCGGGCGAGTAGAGGAAGAATTCAAGGTAGCTGTCGCCCGTCACGCCCAGCTTGGGAACGGTGGCAGGATCGAATTGAACGGCAGTCGGCACGCCAGCGGCATCGCGGGTGATGCCGGTCACGGTGGCATAGCCATCGATCAGCGCAGCTTTCAGATAGTTTGGCGGATTGGCTCCGGCGTAACCCGGCTTGGTCCAGAAATCCTCTTCATAGGTCGGGTCGGCCAGTCGGATGTCGATCGGATCAACCAGCGGCACCAGGTTCTTGAAGTGGTTGCCGATGATCGGCAGCGGATAGCCAGCCGAGATGAACTCGTTGAGGACCGATTTTTCCTCGTCGTTGAGCCCAGCATAGATGTCACCCGTGCCGCCCGGGACAGCCGCTGCGGCAATCGCATCGCGCTTCGCCTGCGGAATGGCCATCGTGTAATGCGCCTGCCAGTGGAACGAGTGGAAGGTGGCGATGCCGGTGGGGCCCATGCACTGGGGCTGGACGCCGTCCCACACGCCGACGGTGTTTTCCGCCGCTGCCATCGAAACGATACCGCCACCGCTGCATCCCCAGAAGTAGCTGAAGATCTTGCCACTGTCGCGATAGAGCCTGCGCGCATAGGCCTTGGCCACCTTGGTCGCCGCGGCT
>JAGWUW010000037.1 GCA_028868235.1 Betaproteobacteria bacterium
TGGCGCACACAGCTGAGATTGCCGACTTAATCCTCAAAACCTACTCTCGGCGCCATGAACGGGAGCACCTGCTGTATGAAGCGAACGAACTCAAGCGCCTGATGCAGCCGGACTTGGTGGAGATTGGCCAGCAGTCGGTCGGTCGCTGGCAACAGATCGCGGAAACCTATGCCGAGTTGGGTATGCTGCCGCAAGAGTCGAAGGTGGAGGGCCTGATTTTCGAGGCTGAGGCCCGCAAATTGCCGGTATGGATCGGCTATGCACTGGTTGGCGGTGCTTTTCTGATCCTGATTGTCGGTGCAGCGGCATTCTACTTTGCCCGATTGAACCTGCGTCTGAGCCGCGAAGTGGTGTCACGGCGGGTTTTCGAACGTGCCCTGCGAACCAGTGAGGAGCGTTACCGACAACTCGCCGAATTCAGCAAGGACGTAATCTGGACACTCGATCTGGTCAGCATGCGTTTCACCTATATCAGTCCATCCGTTGAAAACGTGCGTGGCCTAACGGTCGAGGAGGCGAGCCAGCAGAGCTTGGCCGATTCGCTGACACCAGAATCCTACGATAAGGTTCGGATCATTATGGCCGATCATCTGGGGCGGCTGGCAAAAGGAGACATGAGCGCCATTTCTGCTATGGCGGAGATCGAACAACCACACAAGGACGGTCATATCATCTACGCCGAGGTTGTTGGCAGTTTCCTGCTCGATGCGGAAGGCAAACCCTATGCACTGCTCGGCATCTCCCGCGATATTTCCGAACGGCGTAAGGCAGAACGCAAGCTGCGTGAAGCCAACGACACCCTGCGTCAACAACTCGAGGAAATCGAAAAACTGCAAGTAGCGCTCAAGGAGCAGGCTATTCGCGATAGCCTGACCGGCTGTTTCAACCGTCGCTACCTCGACGAAACCCTGGAGCGCGAGCTATCGCGTTCACGCCGCGAGGGTTACCCCTTGTCCTTGGTTATTCTCGATCTTGATCACTTCAAGCAGATCAATGATACCTATGGTCATCTGGCCGGCGATCGGGCCTTGACGGAGCTGGCCGAAACCTTGCGGGCTGACGTCCGGCATGAGGATGTGTTGTGCCGATATGGTGGCGAGGAGTTCGTCATTCTGATGCCGCGCATGCCGCTGGCCAAGGCGGTCGAGCGGGCAGAGAGTTGGCGACATAAGATCGAGGATATCCGGGTGTCGTTCGGCAATTTCAAACTATCGTTCACTGCCTCGGCAGGTGTGGCCGCCTATCCCGATCACGGCAAGATGCCCGATGAGCTGACGCATGCAGCTGATACAGCACTCTACATTGCCAAGAATTCGGGACGCAATCGGGTCGTTGAATATTCCCCTGAACAGGAGTGAATCGCCTAGGATGATGGCGTTGTAACTGTCGTCTCTGCTTCCGTTTCCACCTTCTTTGGTAAGTAATTACTTTCGGAGTACCGAATAGGCGTTTTACGCCATTGCCTAGAACCCTGGGCGGCCCACAGGCGGGGACATAGAGGGTGGGAGCCGCAAGTCCGGTATCTTGGGGATGAGTCGTTGCCCATAGAGCGCCGGTGAGTACTGCGGCTTCAAGAATACTTTTTGTTCAGCAGGGTTGTGGACTTGAAAAAACTTGTAAAAACGTTAAGTTATCGCCTGTTTCGAGAAAAAACTTCAGCTGCATGCGTATCACCGTCCTGCTTCCCCTGTGTCTGATCGTCTCATTGCTCTCCGCTTGCGGCAGCCCGGTTATTCGTCCGGAAACCGGCGCGCAAGCAACAGTGCCGCCGGCCAATGAGCGGGGCAACGAGATTGTGCTCTATGCCATGGGGCTGCTCGATACCGGCTATCGTTTCGGTGGCAAGAACCCGGAGGCCGGCCTCGATTGCAGCGGTATGGTCAGCTACATCTACGGTCAGGCGGTCGGCCTCAAGGTGCTTGGTAGTGCGGCTGACATCGCCCGACGCAGTAGACCGATCGAGCGCAGTGCCTTGCGTCCGGGCGATCTGGTTTTCTTCAACACCCTGAATCGTTCGCTGTCGCACGTTGGTATCTATATCGGCGAAACGCGTTTCATTCATGCCCCATCCAGCAACGGCAAGGTCCGCATTGATCGCCTGACCGACAGCTATTACGCGCAACGCTACGAAGCGGCGCGCACTTTCTTCGATTAAGGCGGTAGTGATTGGACTGCGCGCGCCGTAAAAGGTAGAATCCGCAGTCTTCCGCCCGTAGCTCAGCTGGATAGAGTACTGCCCTCCGAAGGCAGGGGTCGTGCGTTCGAATCGCGCCGGGCGGGCCAGAACATCCGTAATAATTAGACAGTGGGGCCATCCGGTGGGGTGGCCCTTTTGCCTTGTACGGAAAGCAGTTGTCTGAATGGTGTTTTCTATTGCCAGGGTCCTGCAACAACATGAGCCAGTCACGTACCAAAATCATCGGCCTGATTGCTATCGTCGCCAATGTGCTTTACAAGCTGGCGGCTTTGGCTGCGCTGCTCTGGATCGGTTATGGACTTCAGGATGTGGCCAACGCACTGTATTCCGCCCCTGTTGATGCCTGTAGCGTTGATCCGGCTGGCGACGGCACGGAGCAGCAAGAAGGGCAAATTATTAAACCATTGCTGCGTGGAGCAACCTGACGTTGTGCCTGGTCCATAGCGTGTTGCTATCCTCCGCTAAGGGCCTGAACGATCACGACCTCATCGGCGGACTGCATCTTCTGTGATAACGTCTCGATCGATACGCCGTTCACGAAAATCCGAATGTGGCGGCGTACTCGGTGTTGTTCATCGATCATGCGAAAGCGAATGCCTGGGTATTGCCGATCCAGATCGAGCAGTACCTCATTGAGTGTCGCCCCGCTGGCTTCAGCGTTGCTGCTTTGGGTGTACGAGCGTAGGGCACTGGGAATCAGAACTTGCATGGCACGGCATCGTCACAGCGTAAGTGCTTCCACGGCATAGATTTCCGGCAGGCGCCGGGCAATGCATTCCCAGTTTTCACCCTCGTCCTGGCTTATCCACAGTTCGCCGCTAGTCGTTCCGAAGTAAAGCCCCACGGGGTCATGGTTATCGCAGCACATCGCCTGCCGTTTGACAGTCCACCAGGCCTGCTCCTTCGGCATCCCGGCATCCTGGCGCTGCCAGGTTTCGCCAGCGTCATGCGTGGTGTAAACCGCCGGTTTGCCGTCTGGGCTGGTGCGTGGCCAAACTTGGGTGCCATCCATCGGAAAAACCCATGCCGTTTTGTCATCGCGCGGATGCACTGTTATCGGAAAACCGATGTCACCGATTTCCTTGGGCATGTTTCGGCCAATGCGAATCCAGGAATCCGATGGCCGGTCGATACGGTAAATGCCGCAGTGATTCTGCTGGTAGAGGCGGTCGGGATTGCTTGGGCACATGCGTAGACAATGCGGGTCATGGAAAGTGGGATTCGCGGCATCGAAACCGAAGCCGTCTACGACATCCATGCCTGAGATCAGCACTCGCCATGTCCGTCCATGGTCGAGCGATTCATGGACGCCGCCTCCCGACATGCCGAAATACAGGTGCTTGGGATCACGCGGATCGACAATGATGGAATGCAGCTTGGGGCCGTCAGGCGTGCCATCCTTCTCGCTACCCATCCATTCGCGATATTGCGGATCATCGTTGATAGTCGAAAAAGGCGCCCAAGTCACGCCGTCATCCTCCGAACGGAACAGGCCCTGCGGCGAGGTGCCTGCGTACCAGACATGCGGTTCATTGCCGTGGGCGGGCGTTAGCCAGAAGGTGTGATCCACGGTACGCCCCGTTTTGTCCACAGATGCCTGGGCAAATCCCGGGGGACTGGTCGCTTCCTGCCAGGTGTTACCCCTGTCGATCGAGCGGAAAATGGTCGGCCCGAGGTGGCCGGTTTTGGCTGCAGCCAGCAAGGTAGTTCGATCGCGCGGATCGAGTACTAAATGGCTGATGATGTGACCGAGAAAATGCGGGCCTTCGACTTGCCAGCTTGTTCGCGCCGTATCCGCGCGGAATATCCAGGCGCCTTTGCGTGTGGCGACCAACAACACGATCATGGCCATCACCTTCTCCTTTGGGTCGGCAGCGTGAATCCAATGACAAAAACTATGTTGCCGGAATTCCACTCCGGACATGGTCTTGATCGCCGTGGCGCCAGTTTGGTTCCCGGCGCGCGTTTCAAGTACGGCAGGAGTCAGGTTTCGCCGGCTTCGTAGCTCGATAGCGTGATGCCTGCGTGGGTCAGAACATCGCGGATCGCCTTCACATCGGTCTTGCTGCAGGTACTGCTGTTGTGCGGATGGTGCAAGAAGGCTTCGACCTTGTTCAGCGTGATCTTGAAGCGGGCGCCGTGCGAAGGTTCGATGTCGGCCCCGAGGTGGTGAAGCAGGGATTCAACCTCCCGCCAGTGGATGTTGGCCGAGGGCGGATCCTGGAAGATGCTGCGCATCAGGTGGGCATGCTTGTGACTCATGATGAAGCTCCAAGCTGTTTGTGCTTCACCATTCTATGCCTTCGTTACGGTGGCGTCAGGCAAAAACGATTTTCAGTAGGGCCAGCGCAAGCAAAGTGTACCCAGCCGCTATCAGGTCGTCGGCCATCACACCGAAGCCATTCTTGACGTTTTCGTCGAAGTAACGTGCTGGCTGTGGCTTGGTGATATCGAAATAGCGGAAAAGCATGAATGCGGCAAGTTGCCAGAGGAAGGTGCCCGGCGTCATCAGCAGGACCAGCCAGAAGGGAACGATTTCGTCCCAGACGATACTGCCGTGGTCAGGGTCGCCTAGTGCCTTGCCGGTGATCTCGATAAACCAGATGCCGCCAAGATAGGCGACGGCCAGCAGGCCCAGCAGCGGCAGTTCGGTAAAGTAGGGGTGGAACAGGGCAAAGCTGAGCCACGCGAAGAGCGTACCGAAGGTACCCGGCGCCTTAGGCGCCAGACCGCTGCCGCAGCCTAGTGCGAAGAAATGCGCCGGGTGGGCGAGCAGGAAAGCAAAGTTAGGCTTGCGTGACAAAATGGTCGTATCCGTGGCGGTCGAAGGATACCGGGTTGAAATCAGGGTCGTAGACCGTGACTTCGCCAGCCTTGCCGGCGACGATTTCGCCGATATGCCAGAGTGGCAACTCCAGTCGGGCGGCAATCTGGGCGATGGTCAGGCTGAGTTGGCCAGGGGCAGTGAAACACAGTTCGTAGTCGTCTCCGCCGGCGACCTGACATTCCAGCGCGATGCGCCGCAGGTCGGCATTGTAGGCATCCCCGCTGCCCGCCAAGCCGCGTAAGTGTGGCAACTGGACCAGCTTGACGGTAGCGGCACAGCCGGAGCGTTCGCAGATATGGCCGAGATCAGCGAGCAGGCCGTCGGAGACGTCGATAGCGGCTGTCGCTATACTAATAAGCGCCTGACCGAGGGCAATGCGTGGCTTCGGCTTTTCCAGTGCTGCGACGCACAGGCGTGGCCAAGGTTCGGGCAGTTTGATTTTTCCCTGCAAGTGCGCAAGGCCCAATGCAGCCAGGCCGGGGCGGCCGGAAACCCAAATCTGATCGCCAACGTGGGCGCCATCGCGGCGCAAGGCTTGACCAGGATCCACTTCACCCATGGCGGTAACGCAGAAATTGAGTGGTCCCTTGGTGGTGTCGCCGCCAATGACGTCGACGCCGTATTCCTTGGCACAGGCGAAGAAGCCGTCGGCGAAGGCGGCAATCCAGGCTTCATCCGATGCAGGCAGGGCACCGGCTAGTGTTACCCAGCGTGGCGTTGCACCCATGGCAGCGAGATCGGAGAGATTGACGGCGAGCGCCTTCCAGCCGAGGTTCTTCGGGTCGGTATCGGGCAGGAAGTGCGTGCCGGCGACCAGCATATCGGTGGTTACCACTAACTGCTTGCCCGGTGTCGGCTGGACCAGTGCGCAGTCGTCGCCAGGGCCGAGAACAGCCGTCGGAGTGGGCCGGGCGAAATACTTGTCGATTAAGGCAAACTCGCCGGCCATTGGCTTACTTTTTGGTTTGCTTGCGGGCAGCGACTTCGTCCGGACGCAGGATGGCTGCAACCTTGTCGAGCACGCCATTGACGTACTTGTGGCCATCCGTGCCACCGAAGGCCTTGGTCAGCTCGATGGCCTCGTTGATGATCACGCGGTACGGGGTTTCCGGATGGTTCAGCATTTCAAAGCTACCCAGCATCATGACGCAGGCTTCGATCGGCGATAGTTCTCCGAACGGACGGTCGATATGGGCAGAAATGCGTTCGACCAGCTTGTCTTGCTGGCCGATGACGCCCCGCAGCGTGCCAACGAAGAAGTCGCGGTCCGCCTTGGCGAAGCCATCCATTTCCGGTGCATAGGCTTCGATGGCAGCCTCATCAGCACCACCGACACGCCACTGGTAGAGACCCTGCAGAACAAACTCCCGGGCCCGGCGGCGGGCCGATTTGGGCGGGGCTTTGACGTCTTTGGGGTGTTCGCTATCGCTCAGGAAGGTAGTCATTGGTTCAACGCCTTTTGCAGGTTGGCCATCTCGACGGCGGCCTGGGCGCAGTCAGCCCCCTTCGGTTGCATGCGGATTTCGGCCTGTTCGTCGGTGTCGCAGGTCAGGATGCCATTGGCGATAGGTACACCGGTATCCAGTTGCACTTCCATGATGGCGCGGCAGGCGTCATTGGAAACGACTTCGAAGTGGTAGGTGTCGCCGCGGATAACGGCGCCGAGCGCGACCAGTGCATCAAAGCTACCGCTCTGGGCCATGGTTTGCAGCGCTAGCGGGGCCTCCAGTGCGCCAGGAACGGTGGCGATGGTCATATCAGCATCCGCCACACCCAGACGCTTGAGTTCGGCGACACAGGAGGAGAGCAGGCCTTCGCAGATCGGTAGGTTGAAGCGGCACATGACGACGCCGACTTTCAGGCCGGCACCGTTCAGATTGCTGTCGTATTCGAAAACGTTGTCGAAGCGGGACATGGGTTAAAGCTCCGCGGGAGAAGTGACGAAACCGGTGACTTCGAGGTCGAAGCCGGTCATGGAGGGCATTTTGCGCGGGCTGGAGAGCAGGCGCATCTTGGTGACGCCAAGGTCGCGCAGAATCTGGGCGCCGATGCCGTAGCTGCGTGGATCCCACTTGGGCGGGGTACTCGGGGCGGTTCCGGTTAGGCGGCTCAGGATGGCCTCGCCGTCTTCCGGGCGGTGCATCAGCACGATGACCCCGTGGCCGTGTTTGGCCAATGCCGCTTGCGCTTGGTCAATGGAGAAGGCCTGGCGCTTGCTGGCCGGGTCGAGAAAATCGAGTACCGACAGCGGCTCATGGACGCGGACCAGCGTTTCGCTGCCGAGCGGAATCCTCCCCTTGACCAGTGCCAGATGGGTGGCGCCGCTGGCCTGGTCGACAAAGGCGTGCAGTGTGAATTCACCGTGTGCGGTATCGACGACCTTGCTGGTGACACGCTTGACCAGAGTTTCGGACGAGGCGCGGTAGTGGATCAGGTCGGCAATGGTGCCGATCTTCAGGCCATGCTCCTTGGCGAACTCAATCAGCTCTGGCAGGCGGGCCATGGTACCGTCGTCGTTCATGATCTCGCAGATGACCGAGGCGGGCTCCAGACCGGCCATGCCAGCCAGGTCGCATCCGGCTTCGGTATGGCCGGCGCGGACCAGCACGCCACCTTCGCGGGCCGTGATTGGGAAAACGTGGCCGGGTTGCACGATATCGTCGGAAACGGCGTTCTTGGCCACGGCGACCTGGATGGTCTTGGCGCGGTCGGCGGCGGAAATGCCGGTAGTCACGCCCTCGGCTGCTTCGATCGAGACCGTGAAGGCGGTGCCGTAGACGGTGCCGTTATTGCGCGCCATTTGGGTCAGGCCCAGCTTTTTACAGCGTTCGGTGGTAAGCGTCAGGCAGATCAGGCCGCGACCGTACTTGGCCATGAAATTGATGGCTTCCGGCGTGATGTGTTCAGCCGCCATGACGAGGTCGCCCTCGTTTTCGCGGTCTTCTTCATCGACCAGCACAACCATGCGGCCGGCTTTGAGTTCGGCGACGATTTCAGCGGTGCTGGCAATGGCGGGATGGGGAGGCATGGGGTATTCCGGGGAACAGCAAAGGGGGTGCTATTTTCGCAGAAACAGCGCGTTAGCACATGACTTTAACGACTGGGTAGCCGATATTCGCTTACGGTAGATAGGCTTCGACCTGGATATGCAGACGCACTTCGTCGCCAATAAAGGGCAGGCCTTGCGGCATCCCGAATTCAGATCGTTTGAGTACTCCGACCGCATCGGCACCGCAACCCCGCTTGCGGTTCGCGAGGTTGAATCCGCATTTGAAGCGGGTAACGTCCAGCCGCAGCGGGCGCACTTCGGCGAGCATGATCAGTTTGCCCTCGACGGCGGTTAGCTTGTCGCCGGTGAACACCAGCTTGTCGCTACGAAACAGGATATCCGGGTAATCTTTCGCTTGGAACCAGTTTTCGCCAAGCAGGATTTCGTCCCGTTTGGCCATGCCGGTGTCCAGTGAGGCTACGGCGATACGAATGTCGACGTGGCCAGTTTTAGCTTCGGGGTCGAACTCAACCACGCCGCTGGTCTGGTTGAAGCGGCCGCGTTGCGTCGAGAAGCCGTGGTGATCGATCTCGAAACTAGCATAGGTATGGCTCGGGTCAATGGTGTATTCGGCGGCAGGGCTGCCGCTGGCAGCGACTAGTAACAAAGCGGCGAATAGGGAACGGGTGAGCATCGTATTGGTTTCCATGGGGTAGCTGGCTATCAGACTATCTCACCTCTGCGCTGTTCCGTGCATTTCAGGTTAGGATCGCTGCCCATGCGTCATGCCCTTCTCTTCTCCGTCTTCGTCATCGCCTCCTGTGGGCTGGCTTATGAGCTGATTGCCGGCGCTCTGTCGTCCTACTTGCTTGGCGATTCGGTGATGCAGTTCTCGACAGTGATCGGCACCTATTTGTTTGCCATGGGTGCGGGTTCGTGGCTATCGAAATACATAGCCCGTGACCTGATCAGCCGCTTCATCCAGATCGAGCTAATGGTCGGCCTGCTCGGCGGATTTTCGGCGGTTGGTCTGTTCCTTGTCTTCACCTGGCTATCGGCGCCGTTCAAGCTGGTGCTCTATCTCGTCGTTTTTGGAGTGGGGGTGCTGGTCGGACTGGAAATCCCTCTGGTCATGCGCATTCTGAAACGCGAGTTGGCCTTCAAGGACTTGGTCTCACAAGTGCTGACCTTTGACTATCTCGGAGCGCTGGCGGTATCCATCCTGTTCCCCCTGATTCTGGCGCCGCATCTGGGTATGGTGCGTACCGGGCTGCTCTTCGGGGTGCTTAACGTGGCGGTCGCGCTGTGGTCGCTGCATCTGTTCCGTGAGCAGTTGCCCGCTCGGCGCGCCTTGTTGCTGCAAAGCTGGAGTGTGTTCGGGCTGCTTGCTGTCGGCTTTGCCGGGGCCGGGCAATTGACTACCTTCGCCGAAGCGCATCTCTACGCCGATGAAATCGTTCATGCCGAGACTACGCCTTATCAGCGCATCGTCGTCACCCGCTGGCGCGACGACCTGCGTTTGTTCCTGAACAACAACCTGCAGTTCTCGTCACACGATGAATATCGCTACCACGAAGCGTTGGTCCACCCTGGGCTAGCCAGCTTGCCCGGCGCCAAACGGGTGCTGGTGCTGGGGGGCGGCGATGGGCTGGCTGTGCGCGAAATTCTCAAGTATCCAAATGTCGAAACGGTGACGTTGGTCGACCTCGATCCGGCGATGACTGCGCTGTTCTCTACGGCACCGGCGTTGGTCGCCCTGAATCAGGGCGCCTTGAAAGCAGCTCGGGTGAAGGTGGTCAATGCCGATGCACTGCAATGGCTGGAAGACAGCAAGGAATACTTCGACTTTATCGTCATCGACTTTCCAGATCCCTCCAATTTCGCCCTTGGCAAGCTTTACACCTCGGCGTTCTATCGTCTGATCGAGAAGCGGCTATCGGCCAATGGCCTGCTTGTGGTCCAGTCGACCTCGCCGCTCTATGCCCGGCGATCGTTCTGGTGCGTGGTGACGACTTTGGAGAGCGCGGGGTTCGTAACGGCACCCTATCATGCGCTGGTACCTTCATTCGGCGAGTGGGGCTATATCATTGCCGGGCGACAGCCGTTTGTTTCGGCGGGCGTCGACGCGCAGAAAACCCGTTTTCTAACCCCCGAAATCATTCCCAGCCTGTTTGTCTTTCCCGCCGACATGGGACGGGTTCAGACTGAGGTGAACCAGCTGAACAACCAGGTGCTGGTGCGTTATTTCGAGGCCGAATGGCGCAGGGTTATTCGATAGGGATTTGATGCGACTGCAGGTAGGCGACAACATCGGCGAAGGGCATCGGCTTGCTGTACAGGTAGCCCTGCAGCGTGTCGCAGCCGAGGCGAGCGAGAAAGTCGCGCTGCTCTTCAGTTTCCACCCCTTCTGCAACCAGCTCAAGACCCAGGCTGTGGCCGAGCGCAATCGTGGCGGTGCAGATAGCGGCATCGTTGGCATCGGTTTCGATGTCTGTGACGAAAGAGCGGTCGAGCTTCAGGCGGTTGATCGGCAGGTGCTTGAGGTAGGCCAGTGATGAGTACCCGGTGCCAAAATCGTCGATGGCTAGCATGATGCCCATTGCTGCGAGTTGGTCGAGAATGGACAGCGTGACTTCCGGGTTCTGCATCGCTGTACTTTCGGTGATTTCCAGTTCGATGTCCCGGGGCGAGAGGTCGTAGCAGGCAAGAGCGCCGCGAATGAGCAACAGCAGGTTGTCGTGGCGCAGTTGTTGCGCCGAAATGTTGATGGCGACGCGAACATCGTCCATGCCCTGATCTTTCAGACTGCGGGTCAGGCGGCAGGTTTCCCAGATCACCCAGTCGCCCAGAGGCAGAATCAGGCCGGTATCCTCGGCGATGGCGATGAAACGCATCGGCGAAACTCGGCCAAAAGTGGAATTGTCCCAGCGTAGCAGGGCTTCGAGGCCGATAACCTTGCCCGTTGCTGTCTGGATCTGTGGCTGGAAATGCAGTGAAAACTCACAATGGCCCGGGGCAATGCCGGAAACAGCCTGGCGCAGCTCGTTTTCCATCTGCAGGCGTTCGCCTGCAGCCTCGTTCATGCGGGCCGTGTAGAACTGGTGATTGTTGCGACCAGCATTCTTGGCGTGGTACATCGCCGTGTCGGCATTGCGTAGCAGGGTGTTCGGGTCTAGGCCATCGATCGGAAACAGGCTGATGCCGATGCTTGGGGTAGCATACAGCACATGTTCGCCTACCCGGTAGCTATCGCCCAGATTGACCTGTACCTTGCTGGCCACGCGGGCGGCGGTCAGCGGGGTTTCGATTTCTGGCAGGACGACAACAAATTCATCGCCACCAAGACGGGCTACTAGGTCGCTTGAGCGCACGCATTCGCGCAGGCGATGGGCGACCTGCTGGAGCAGGTCGTCACCGAAATGATGGCCTAACGAGTCGTTGATGTTCTTGAAATTGTCGAGATCGATGACCATTAACGCAAGCTGGTGGTTGTCGCGTTCGCAGAGGCGCAACGCCTGCGCCAGCTGCGCTTCGAAAGCCAGACGATTGGGCAGGTTGGTCAGCGGATCGTGATAGGCCAGATAGGCCAGCCGGTCAGCCACTTCCTTGTCGGAGTCGAGGTCGGAAAGGTTGGCGACGTAGTTGCAGATATAACCATCCTCGCCCCGAATGGCCGTGAGTTTCAACCAGCGTGTGAAACGAGTGCCGCCCTTGCTTTGGTCGTGAATCTCACCTTCCCAAAAATCCTCGCTTTGTAGCGACGCACGAATAGCCGCTTGCAGCTGCGGCAAGACCGGCGTATCGGGATTTGTGTCCAGCAACTCGTCTCGAGCCAAACCGCTCAAGCGGCAAAAGGCAGGATTGGCTGCGATGATCCGATTATCTGCATCAGTGACCAGAATGGCTTCGTGACTTTGCTCGTACGCCCGCTCCAAGGCCGCAAAGGAAACAGCGCCGGTTGGCCGGGCTGAGTTGGGGTTGGAGGGTAGCGTACCGGGGCGGGTCATTCACGCATTCTGGTCTGGTTATGCATACATTCTAAAGACTTAGATCAGACGTTAAACAGGAAATTCAATACATCGCCATCCTTGACGACATATTCCTTGCCTTCGGCGCGCATCTTGCCGGCTTCCTTGGCACCGGCTTCGCCCTTGTAGGTGATGAAGTCATCGAAAGCGATGGTCTGGGCGCGGATGAAGCCACGTTCGAAGTCGGTGTGGATGACGCCGGCCGCCTGCGGCGCGGTATCGCCGGCATGGATGGTCCATGCGCGCACTTCCTTGACCCCGGCCGTGAAGTAGGTTTGCAGGCCGAGCAGCTTGTAACCGGCGCGGATCAGGCGGTCAAGGCCGGCTTCGTGCAGGCCCATCGACTCCAGAAAGTCGATCTTGTCGGCGTCGTCGAGGTCGGCGATCTCGGCTTCGATCGAGGCGCACAGGGCGACCACTTGGGAGCCCTCTTCGGCGGCGTGGGCTTCCACTTTGGCCAGCAGCGGGTTGTCGGTAAAACCGTCTTCGGCAACGTTGGCGGCGTAGAGTACCGGCTTGGCAGTAATCAGGCAGAAGGGCTTGATGCAGGCCCATTCTTCCCTGGACAGGTCGAGGCCACGCACGGCCTTGCCCTGGTCGAGCTGGGCGAAACACTTTTCGAGCACGGCAACCAGGATCTTGGCTTCCTTGTCGCCGGAG
>JAGWUW010000038.1 GCA_028868235.1 Betaproteobacteria bacterium
AGAGGTTGGCTTGCCCCTTCAAGCGCGAATTCGGAAAAGCCTTGAGGCGGATGCTCTCGTCGAGCGCTGCATCGCCATGCATTTCGCCCTCGACCTCCAGTTCGGGTGCCCTCTGATTTAATTGCGTCAGGACATCGCGCATCTTCAGCGAAGTTGGCGTGTCTTCAGTACCAAAGGTGGAATGCGAGAGCAGTGCAACCTTGGGCGTAATGCCGAAATTACGGATTTCCTCCGCCGCCAACAGGGTCATGTCAGCCAGTTGTTCGGCACTGGGATCGTAATTGACATAGGTGTCGCCAATGAAGACCGTTCGTTCAGGCAGGATCAGCAGGTTCATCGCATAGTATCGATCCTGGTCGGCACGGGTGCCAATCACGTTCTGCACGTATTCGCGATGCGTCTCGTGACGCCCAAATGTGCCGCAGATCAGGCCGTCGGCATAACCGAGGCGGACCATCAGCGCGCCGTACAAGGTATTGCGGCGACGCACTTCGCGGCGGGCGAACTCGGGCGACACGCCCTTGCGCTCCATCAGGCGATGGTAGGTCGTGCAGAACTCTTCGTAATGCTCGTCGAAGAAAGCGCAATTGTCCGAATGGATCACCTCGAAGTCATCGCCTTCGCGAATGCGCAGGCCAGCAGCTTCGATACGGCGCTGGATTTCGCTGCGGCGCCCGATGAGCACCGGCATGGCGATACCTTCGTCGCGCACGACCTGCACGGCGCGCAGCACGCGCTCGTCCTCGCCCTCGGCGAAGACGATGCGCTTGGGCGCTAGCTTGGCTTGCGAAAACACCGGCTTCATGATCATGCCGGAGTGGTAGACAAACTCGTTCAGCCCCTGGAGATAGGCATCCCAGTCCTTGATGGGCCGGGTGGCGACACCGGAGTCCATGCCTGCCTTCGCCACAGCCGGGGCGATCTTGACGATCAGGCGCGGATCGAAGGGGTTAGGAATCAGGTACTCCGGACCGAAGCTGGCCACCTTTTCGCCATAGGCACGGGCAGCGACCTCCGACTGCTCGGCACGCGCCAGCTCAGCGATGGCCTTGACCGCCGCCATCTTCATTTCTTCTGTAATCGTCGTCGCACCGACATCGAGCGCACCGCGGAAGATGAAGGGAAAGCACAGCACGTTGTTGACCTGGTTCGGATAGTCCGAACGCCCGGTGCAGATAATGGCGTCGTTTCGGACCTCCTTGACCTTTTCCGGGAGGATTTCCGGCGTCGGGTTGGCTAGTGCCATGATCACCGGCTGGGCTGCCATCTTGGCAACCATCTCTGGCTTCAACACACCGCCGGCGGAGAGACCGAGGAAAACGTCGGCGCCTTCGATGACTTCGCCCAAGGTGCGGGCATTGGTCTTCTTGACGTAGCGAGCCTTGATGTCATCCATTTCCTCGACACGACCTTCGTAGACCAGGCCCTTGATGTCGGTGACCCAGATGTTCTCAACCGGTGCGCCAAGCATGACGAGAAGATCGAGACAGGCCAGTGCCGCGGCACCGGCACCTGAAGTGACTATCTTGACCTTGGACAGATCCTTGCCGATCAAGTGCAGGCCATTGAGGATGGCGGCGCCGACAACGATAGCCGTACCGTGCTGATCATCATGAAAAACGGGAATCTTCATCCGCTCGCGCAGCTTCTTCTCGATGTAGAAGCATTCGGGCGCCTTGATGTCTTCCAGATTGATACCGCCGAAGGTTGGCTCCAGTGAGGCAATGGTGTCGATCAGCTTATCCGGATCGCGCTCGTCGATTTCGATATCGAAGACATCAATATTGGCGAACTTTTTGAACAGCACGCCCTTGCCTTCCATGACCGGCTTGGCGGCCAGGGCGCCGATCGGCCCAAGACCGAGCACAGCAGTACCGTTGGTGATGACGCCGACCAGATTGGCACGCGAAGTAAGAGTACTCGCCTCACCCGGATCAGCGACGATTTCCTCGCAGGCGTAGGCGACACCCGGCGAGTAGGCCAGCGACAGGTCGTATTGGTTGGTAAGCTGCTTTATAGGCGTAACCGCAATCTTGCCCGGCTTGGGCTGGCGGTGGTAATAAAGGGCTGCTTCGCGTAGCTGTCGAGGGTCCATTTCCTTGTCTCCATTTTATATAGTGAAATGCGATTTCGAATTACGGTAAATAATAGCATGCTACCCGTGGAAAACCACACCATCGGATATCACGTAGCCGCTGACGTCAAGTAGATGTTTACCCTAATTTGATGCATAATTATGCGCTTCCCAGCCGACGGCCTCCAGCCGCTCGAAGTCTTGGTGGCAGTTCCCGGCGACTGGCGTGAAACCTAGCTATATCAGTAACTTAGAGAGAGACATATCGCCATGACCGCACCGCTGAACGCTCCTGCTTACGTCAAGCACGAAGCCCTGAAGAAATGGGTTGCCGAAATCGCCGAGCTAACCCAACCCGACAGCATCTACTGGGCAGACGGTTCCCAAGAAGAATACGACCGTCTGTGTGCCGAAATGGTCGAGGCCGGCACCCTGATCAAGCTCAACGAAGCCAAGCGCCCGAACTCTTACCTGGCTTTCTCCGATCCGTCCGACGTTGCTCGCGTCGAAGACCGCACCTACATCTGCTCAGAAAAGAAGGAAGATGCCGGCCCGACCAACAACTGGGAAGAGCCCGCCGTCATGCGCGAAAAGCTGAATGGCATCTTCAAGGGCTGCATGAAGGGCCGTACCATGTACGTGATCCCCTTCTCCATGGGTCCGCTTGGTTCGCCGATTGCCCACATCGGCGTTGAAATTTCGGATTCCGCCTACGTCGTCGTCAACATGCGCACCATGACCCGCATGGGCAAGAAGGTGTTCGACGTGCTCGGCAGCAACGGCGAGTTCGTGCCCTGCGTGCACACCGTCGGCGCCCCGCTCGAACCGGGCCAGCAGGATGCCAAGTGGCCGTGCAACCCGACCGTCAAGTACATCGTCCACTATCCGGAAACCCGCGAAATCTGGTCCTACGGTTCCGGTTACGGCGGCAACGCTCTGCTTGGCAAGAAGTGTTTTGCGCTGCGCATCGCCTCCAACATGGCGCGCGATCAAGGGTGGCTGGCCGAACACATGCTGATCCTCGGCGTCGAATCGCCGGAAGGTGAAAAGTCCTATGTCGCCGCTGCCTTCCCGTCAGCCTGCGGCAAGACCAACTTCGCCATGCTGATCCCGCCGAAGACCCTCGACGGCTGGAAGATCACCACGATCGGCGACGACATCGCCTGGATCAAGCCGCGCGTCGATGCCGACGGCGTCACACGCTTCTACGCCATCAACCCGGAAGCCGGTTTCTTCGGCGTCGCACCGGGCACCAGCGAGAAGACCAACTACAATGCGCTGGCCACCCTCAAGGAAAACATCATCTTCACCAATGTCGCCCTGACCGACGATGGCGACGTGTGGTGGGAAGGTCTGACCAAGGAAGCCCCGGCACACCTGATCGACTGGCAAGGCAAAGACTGGACGCCGGAAGACGGCAAGGCTGGCCGCAAGGCAGCCCACGCCAACTCGCGCTTCACCGCCCCGGCCAGCCAGTGCCCGTCGGTGGATGCCGCCTGGGAAGACCCCGCCGGCGTGCCGATTTCCGCCTTCATCTTTGGCGGCCGCCGTGCCACCACCGTGCCGCTGGTGTACCAGGCCTTCAACTGGAACTACGGTGTCTACATGGCTGCCACGCTGGGCTCTGAAACCACCGCCGCCGCCTTCGGCCAACAAGGCGTGGTCCGTCGCGACCCATTCGCCATGCTGCCCTTCTGCGGCTACCACATGGGTGACTACTTCAACCACTGGCTGCGCATGGGCAAGGCCGTCGACGCCACGCCGAAGATCTTCTGCGTGAACTGGTTCCGCATGAATGAAAAGGGCGAATTCATGTGGCCGGGTTTCGGCGACAACATGCGTGTCCTGAAGTGGATCGTCCAGCGTTGCAAGGGCACCGTCTCCGCCAAGGAGACCGTGCTCGGCTGGATGCCGAAATTCGAGGACATCGACTGGACCGGCCTGGAAATCAACAAGGCTGATTTCGAAGCCCTCAGCACCATCGATGCCGACGCCTGGAAGGCCGAACTGGCCGGCCACAAGGAGTGGTTCGACAAGATGGGCGAAAAAATGCCGCGCGAACTCGTGCTCAAGCGCGAACTGTTCGAAATGGGCATCTTCAAGGACGCCGCCTGATCCTCATCTGAGCGATAATCAAACGGCCACCTCCGGGTGGCCGTTTTCATTTGAGGAATGCCATGACCTATCGCCCCGCCCGTCGCCTGGCTGACATCGAGCCCTTCCATGTCGTCGAACTGCTCACCCGCGCCCGCCAACTGGAAGCCGAGGGGCGCGACATCATCCACATGGAAGTCGGCGAGCCCGACTTCCCGACCCCGGAGCCCATTACCGAAGCGGCCATCGCAGCCATCCGTGATCATAAAACGCTGTACACCCAGGCGCTCGGCCTGCCCGAACTGCGGATAGCCATCTCGACCTTTTACCGCGAACGCTATGGCGTGACAGTGCCGGCCAGCCGCATCGCCGTCACCAACGGCGCCTCGGGCGCCCTCAACCTCGCTTTCGCAGCGCTGGCCAATCCCGGCGACGAATGGCTGCTGGCCGACCCCGGCTATCCCTGCAACCGGCACATCCTGCGCACCTACGAAGGTGTACCGCGCAGCATCCCGGTCGGCCCGGACAGCAATTTCCAGCCGACGCCGGAACAACTCGTAACGGCCTGGAAGGAACGCACGACCGGCCTACTCGTCGCTTCACCGGCCAACCCGACCGGAACTCTGCTCTCGTTACCGGAGATTGCAAGCCTGGCCGAGGTCTGTCGCGAGAAAAGCGGGCATTTCCTGGTAGACGAGATTTACCATGGCCTGACATACGCCCCGCAGGAAGCTCCCTTGGGAGCCGAGATTGATGCCCCAACAGCCTGCGCAGCAGGCGACGATATCTGGGTGATCAACAGCTTCTCGAAATACTTTCAGATGACCGGCTGGCGTCTTGGCTGGATGGTGATCCCAGAGCCTTACGTGCGCGACGTTGAAAAATTGGCGCAGAACCTGACGTTGTGTCCGTCTACGCCAGCCCAGTACGCCGCGTTGGCAGCTTTTGCGCCAGCCACCATCGAAATCCTCGAAGCGCGGCGGGCCGAATTCCGCCGTCGCCGTGACTTTCTGGCGCCCGCACTGGAGGAGATTGGTTTCCACATCACCGCCCGGCCGGAAGGCGCTTTCTATCTCTATTGCGACTGCTCGGCGCTGGCTGCCGACAGCTTCGCGCTGGCCCGCGACCTGCTGGAAAAGGCTGGCGTCGCTGCCACGCCGGGGCTCGATTTCGGCAGCAACGAACCGGAAAAGCACATCCGTTTCGCCTACACGACGGAAATCCCCCGTTTGGCCGAGGCCGTCCAGCGCCTAAGCGCTTACTTCGGCCGGTAAGGCCAGGTCGGCTTGATGGGCGGCCAAGGCCGCCCAATCGAAATACGGCCCCGGATCTGTCTTGCGCCCTGGCGCCACATGACTGTGCCCAGCCATAGCGGCGATGGGATAGCGCTGACGCAGCGCCTCGAGCAGCGGCCACAATGCAGCGTACTGCTCGGCGGTAAAGGCTTGTGAATCCGAACCTTCCAGTTCGATGCCGATCGAGTAGTCGTTACAGTTGTCGCGCTTGCACCAGCGCGATTGTCCCGCATGCCAGGCCCGCAAGTCGCAGCCGACGAACTGGACGACCTGGCCATCGCGCCGGATGTAGAAATGGGCCGAAACCTGCAAGTGGGCGATGGTAGCGAAATATGGATGCGCCGCCGGATCCAGGCGATTGAGAAAAAAATCCTCAACCCAGTTACTGCCAAACTCGTCGGGCGGCAGGCTGATGTTGTGGATAACGACCAACGACACCTCTACCCCGGAAGGGCGCTCGCCAAAATTCGGTGAGCGTAGCCAGGTGACACCATCCAGCCAGCCGCCATCCTGCCAGGTCATTATTCGATGCCCAGCCGCTCAAGACGATAGCGCATCGAGCGGAAGGTTACGCCGAGCAGACGAGCCGCCGCCGTGCGGTTGCCTTCGGCCTTTTGCAAGGCCTCGAGGATGGCCTGGCGCTCCAGGCGATTGAGGTATTCGTCCAAGGTTTCGCTGCCCCGCCCCTCGACTTCTTCCGCCTGCATCTCCTCCGGGCCGAGGTGCAGATCGTCAACCTCGATGCTGTCGCCCGAACACAGCGCGGTAGCCCTTTCGAGAATATTCTCCAGTTCGCGGACATTACCCGGAAAGGCATAGAACTGCAGGGCCTTGAGCGCGCCGGACGACAACCGTGGCGGAGTATCGCCAAAAACACGACGCAGGATGGCGTCGACCAGGGGAAGAATATCCTCCAGCCGCTCGCGCAAGGGTGGCATGCGCAGCTCGATAACATTCAGGCGATAGTACAAATCCTGCCGAAATGCCCCCTTGTCGACCAAGTCACGCAGGTTTTTGTGGGTCGCACAGATGATGCGGACATCGACAGCCTCCTCGGCCACACTCCCGACCTTGCGCACCCGTTTTTCCTGTATGGCGCGCAACAATTTGACCTGCATAGCCAGAGGCAGATCGGCCACTTCGTCGAGGAACAGCGTGCCGCTGCTCGCCGCCTGGAAAAAACCCTCACGGTCGTCCAGGGCTCCGGTGAAGGCACCTTTCCGGTAACCGAAAAATTCACTTTCCATCAGGTTTTCCGGAATGGCACCACAGTTTACTGGCACAAATGGCCCGGCTGCCCGCGCGCTACGGCTGTGGATCAGGCGAGCAGCAAGTTCCTTGCCGCTACCGGATTCGCCGGAAATATAGATCGGCGCCTGGCTGCGCGCCAGCTTCTCGATCATCGTCCGCACCTGCTGCATGCTGGCTGACTCACCGATCAGTGACTGGAGCGGGTTTTCGCTGTCCTGGCCGCCGCCAGGCAGGCGCAGGGCCGATTTGATAAGCGCCCGCAACTGCTCCAGACCGACCGGCTTGGCGAGGTAGTCGAAGGCCCCGGCCTTCAATGCCGCCACAGCATTGCCGGCACTGCCATAGGCGGTGATCACGGCTACCGGAGTCTGCGGGCAATGCTCTCCGATATAACGAACAATCTCGAGACCATCGCCATCGGGCAAGCGCATGTCGGTCAGGCACAACTGAAAGTCACCGGCATCGAGCGCCGCCTTGGCTTCGGCGACCGAGCCGACACACTCCGTTGCAAGGCCCATGCGGGCCAGCGTCAGGTCGATCAGTTCGCGAATATCGGCCTCGTCATCGACGACGAGTACCCGGCTCAGTTCGCCGCGCGGGCGCCGTTCGGTTCTGGCAACTGACACGTGTCGTTTCTCCCTGCAACAATAAAATGCGCTCCGCCAGCTGACGATGCCAATTCCAGACTGGCACCGTTGGTCGCGCACAGCTCCCGCGCAATGAACAATCCGAGGCCAGTTCCTTGGGTGTGCGTCGTGAAGAACGGCTCAAAAATCTGCTCGCGTACCGTTTCCGGTATGCCCGGACCGTCGTCGATTACATGCAATTCTACCCTTCCATCACTGTGACCGCTCTGCAGGACAATGCGCACGGCCCCCGGCCCTTGTGTCGAATAGCGCAGGGCGTTGCTGACCAGATTCCACAGAACCTGATGCAAATGAGAGCGGTCGAAGCAGATATGGAAAACGTCCTTCACCTCAAGGAGGACCACACCGTCAGGCAGATTTTCGCTTCCGACGAACTGTTCCAGGAAGTTGACGCAGAACTCATCGAGCGACAGCGACTCGGGCTCAGCCTGGTTTTGCCGCCCTACCTCCAGGATGTCCTTGACGATCCGGTCAAGGCGCAGCACGTTGTCGTTCAGGATGCGCAACAGGCGGTCCTGCATCTCACCGCGCCGTTCCTCACGCAACAATTCCCCGGCATGGCCGATGGCCGACAGTGGATTGCGGATTTCATGGGCAATGCTGGCTGTCAGACGCCCGAGCGAAGCCAGTTTCATCTGCTGCGCCCGCTCCCTTATCCGCCCAACATCCTCGAGAAAAACCAGAACCTCGCCATCGGAACTGAGGGTTCGCTCGAAACGTGCTCGTAACGCCCCGCCATCGTCTGCCACAAAATCGAAGCGCTCGATCCCGCCACCCTGTCGCCAGGCATCCAGAGCATCGGCCAGGCGTGGAACGCAGCTAGCCAGGGGACTAGGCATTGTGGGCAACCCAAGCATCTCCTGAGCGACGGGATTAAAGCGGTTGAGAAGACCACCCTGTCCGACAATCAGCACGCCGTCCTGCATGCGCTCGACAACACGCTGACTGATCAGAATCTGGTTTTCTAGGGCGACGCCGCGCCGACGGGCGAGATCCTCGTTGATCATCACCCGCTGGCCAAGCAGGCGGGCGAGAATGGCCGTGGCAAAGAAACCCGCCGAGATGAATCCGGCCTGGACAATGGATGCCGGATCGAATTGCTCGATCAGGATGCCATAAGACTGCATCAACAACACGGATACAGTGGCCATTGCCGCATAAAACAGGACCAGACGCCCCCGCCCGACCAGGCTGGCTGCCGCCAGCGAAACCAACAGGAGCACGCCAAGGCCGCTGCCGACGCCATGCGCCCGCTCCATGAGCCAGGTGACGACAGCAATGTCGACCATCACCTGCGCCGACAACTGGGCGTTGAAGCGATACTGCCAGTGAGTGGCAAGCACGAGGCCGCCTATCGCCGCCACCATGTAGACGCTGGTCAAGGCGAACATCGGTACCGAGGGAAGCAGATTCAGCCGCGCAGTCCACTCGTTGGGAAAGAGCAGTGCCAAGCAGAACAGGGCGGCCAGCACCAGCCGGTACAGGTTGAAATATTGAAAGGAACGCCAGTTGGCTTCCCAGGTGGACGACAGCCAATCGTTCATCAGCGGTCAGTAACCGGACCGGCCGACCGATGAGCTTCGCAACAGTAGGCCTGCTCGCCATCGGCAATGCTGTCGCTTTCAGGCAGATAGACGCCGCACTGTGCGCAACGGACCATTTTTTCTGGCCCCTTCGCCTTTCGGGGTGTGGAACGCCCCTCCTCGGCCGCGTTGCGCTTCGACCAGACCCACCAGATAGCGCCCAGTAATCCGAACAACAACAGGTATTTCATCGACCATCCCGATTGTGGTGAAGCCCGTGCAGAAGAACGCCGGCCTCCGATTGAAATGCGCCCAAAAGCATTGCCACCCCGACTCGGAGCGCCCAACATTGACTGGCAAAACACCAATCAACTCAAGTGCTTGCCAATCTTTCTAGGCACGACATCGGGTGCGAATCTACCACACTTTCCAGGGCAGCCCGCCCACCGCAGCCACGAAGAAGACACCCCAGCGGCCCGAATCTTATATCAGCCCCAAAAGCGATACTAATTTAGTTGAAAAAATTAAATTTTTGTATCCACAACAAACCAAGAACTTGTGAACGTGGCATGTCAAAACCTTGAAGTTGCACAAAAAATGATACGTCGAGTGCAGTACAATTTGGCTACCTTATCCATTGCCGAATACGCCGTGCCGTTTTCCGCCCTTCTCGTGATCCCTAATTCGTGAGCGATCTCGTCTGTCAGCGTCTCGACGCATTCCGTCAGCAACGTCGCGTTCAAGCCGGTTCGCTGATCATCACCATGTTCGGCGATGCCATCCTGCCGCGTGGCGGACGTATCTGGCTGGGTAGCCTGATACGCCTGCTCGAACCGCTCGAGCTCAATGAACGCCTGATCCGCACGTCAGTGTTCCGCCTGGCCAAGGACGAGTGGCTGCGTACAGAAACCATCGGCCGGCGTGCCGACTACGTTCTGACACCATCGGGACGTCGTCGCTTTGAAGAAGCCTCCCGTCACATCTACGCTTCGCACGCACCGCTATGGGATCGCCGCTGGCGCCTTATCCTGGTGGTCGGCGAGCTGGAGGCCAAGGCACGCGACCAAGTCCGGCGCGCCCTCTTCTGGCAAGGTTTCGGTGCGCTCGGGGCAGATTGTTTTGTGCACCCGAGTGCCGAACTGTCGAGCGTGCTCGATGCCCTCATCGCCGAGGGCCTTGCTCCTGCCCTTGCGGCTCTGTTGCCGCTGTTCGCCGCTGACTCACGCTCCGCACAATCGGCCAGCGATGCCGATCTGGTCAGCCGTGCCTGGGATCTTGGCCTGCTCGCCGACGCCTACAGCCAATTTGTTGCCACCTATCGCCCGATTCTCGAAGAGCTCCGGCGGGATCATCTGGCGAACATCAGTGATCAGGATGCCTTCCTGATGCGCATCCTGCTCATTCACGATTACCGCCGCTTGTTGCTGCGTGACCCGGAATTGCCGGAGGTCCTGCTTCCGACGGAATGGCCGGGCCAGCAGGCTCGCCTTCTATGCAAAGAGTTGTACAAGCGACTGGAAGTTGCTTCCAACCGTCACCTGGATCAGTTGCTGTGTCTGGCCGACGGTAGCGTTCCGGTCGTCGACAGCTCGCTAACTGAACGCTTTTCCCAGTACGATCCCTTGTCTCCCTGAGCGCAAGCCGATCAGCTGCTGCGCTTCTTCAGCTCCGTCAATGGGATGACGTCCGGCATCTCGATACGTTTGCGACCTGGCTCCATGGCACTCAACGGGGTTGTCTCAACCATGGTCGCCAGGCAACGTCGGGTTAACTCCTGATAGGTGCGGGTTCCATCGCTTTTCCAGCTAATTTCCTCGTCACTGAGCGTGCGTATGATTTTGGCCGGCATACCGGCGACCAGCGTGCGCGGCGGGATTTCCTGGCTCGCCTTGACGAAGGCCGAGGCAGCCACAATGCTGGCTTCGCCGATCACCGCGTTGTCCATGATCACTGCGTTCATGCCGATCAGGGCGTTGCGGCCGATGCGACACCCATGCAGCACGGCGCCATGACCGATATGACCATTTTCCTCGACCACCGTATCGGTCCCCGGGAAACCGTGCATCACACAGGTATCCTGCAGATTGGCTCCAGCCTCTAGGATCAGGCGGCCAAAATCGCCGCGTAGGCTGGCGCAGGGTCCGATGTAGCAGCCCGGACCGACGATGACATCGCCGATCAAAACGGCACTGGGATGGACATAGGCCGTGGGATCAACGACCGGAACGATGCCGTCGATGGCATAGACACGCAGGGATTGCATAGCGTTACTCACTTATAATTTATCGCACTGTATTATAGAATTGGTTTTATATAACAGAACCCAGGGGGCCGCCATGAATGATGAAGTCGATGGCAAGCACGGCGTACAGTCGCTGGAAATCGGTATGAACATCCTGCGCGCCATGGTCAATGGACAGCGCTCAATGATGCTCAAGGAAATCGCTGCTGCCGCCGATATGCCGGCCTCCAAGGCGCACCGCTACCTGGTCAGCCTGATCCGCGCCGGACTGGTCGAACAGGACCCAATGTCTTCCCGCTACGATCTGGGTCCCTTTGCCATGAACATCGGCCTGGTCGCCCTCGACCGGCTGGACCGCGTTCGCCTCGGTCTCAGCGCCATTGCCGAAATGCGCGACGAAATCAACCAGACTACCGCCCTTGCCGTGTGGGGCGACAAGGGTCCGGTCATCGTTCGCTGGGAGCGGCCGCGCCGGCCGATCACGGTCAACGTCATCACCGGCACCGTACTCGACATGTTGTCGTCGGCCACCGGCCGGGTGTTCGCCGCCTGGTTGCCGAAGAAGACCGTCGCCCCGCTGATTGCCGCAGAGATCAAGGCCGAGGATGTACCCGCCGACCTGAAGACCAAGGCCGGCGTCGAAGCGATGCTGGCCGAAGTGCGCAGCGAAGGCTTTGCGACAACCAAGGGATTCCACCGGGTCCCAGGTGTCGAAGCGGTGGCCGCTCCGGTCTTCAATTTCAAGAACGAAATCACCATGGCCGTACTGGTCGTCGGCGTACAGGGTATGTTCGATACCAGCGCCGATGGCGAGGTGGTGTCCTGCCTGAAGCGCCATGCCGAAGCCCTCTCCCTGCGTCTGGGGGCGCACGGAGAGCCCAAGGTTCCAGTCTGACGCAAAAGCAGCCAAAGCAGTACAGACCAAAAATTCGCTTCCGGCGCTCACACCTGCCAGGTGGGAGGGCGCTTGCCGAGGAAGGCAGCGATGCCCTCCTTCGCTTCGTCAGTAGCGCGTTGGCGGGCGATACGCTGTGCCGTTTCCTCGCTAATGATCTCGTCGATCGGCTGACCATGTACGGCCGCGATAAGATCCTTGGCGGCCTTTTGAGCAAGGGGACCACCGGCCAGTAATGCCTCGACGATACCGGCGACACAGGCATCCAGTTCTTCGCTTGGTACCACGTCGCCGACCAGACCGATAGCCAGCGCACGCTGAGCGCTGATTCGCTCGGCGCTCTGGAAGTAGCGTAGGGCGTGGCGCGGCCCGATGGCGCGCAGCACATATGGGCTGATTGCCGAGGGGATGATGCCAAACTTAACCTCAGACGTGGAGAAGGCAGCATCATCGCTGGCCACCGCCATGTCGCAGGCGGCAGTCAACCCGGTACCGCCGCCCAAGGCGGCTCCTTGCACGCGGGCGATAGTCGGCTTGCTCATTTCGGCGAGGGTACGCAGCATGCCGGCAAACTTGCGGGCATCCTCGACGTTCTGCTCATGGGTGAATTG
>JAGWUW010000425.1 GCA_028868235.1 Betaproteobacteria bacterium
CCTGCCTCGCGGAAGTAGATGCCGCCGAAGATGTATTGCAGGTTGCCGATCTTGCCCGAGGCCTGCAGTTCTTCGCTGAACTGGTGCTGACGATAGGTGGACAGGAAAGCGCCCGCGCCGGTTCCGGTGCCAAGCAGGTCGAGGTTGTCGTAGGTGTTCGACCAGCGATAGCCCGTGATCGATTTGACCGTCACCGCGCCGAGATCAACCGAGAGGTTGCCCGTCAACGACCAGGCCTCGTTGAAGTTGGCCGAGTTGTCGATCGACGGGACACCGGTGCGCGGCGAGCTGTAGCTCGTCCGCCAATCCTGCGAAAGCAGAGTGGCCTTCTGTGCGTCGGTCGCGAACGCGGGATTCAGGAACTGGGTGATCGGCCCGAGCGGACCTTGCGAGAAGTTCGTGAACAGCGAAGCCGGAACCGAGACGGTTGCCGAGAGCGGGATCAGCGCGGTGCCCGGGATCGCGCCCGAGCGCACGCCCTGCGAGATGTTGTAGAACGAGGTATTGGGGCCGGCCGGGTTGATCGCGGCAACCGCGGTGCCGTTGCCGGTGTCACGATAGTGCGTGTAGTCACCGACGATATTGAGGGTGATCGGCATCGACGAGGGAGCCCACTTCAGCGCGCCGCGACCATAATATTCGCCCTTGATACCGCCATTGGCCTCACGTTCGAACGGGTTCGGGTAGTAGCCGTCGTGCTTGTTGTAGCGCCCGGCGAAGCGGACGGCGAGTTCTTCACCGAGCGGGACGTTGACCACGCCTTCGGTGACGACCTGCGAATAGTTGCCCATGCCGATCTTGATGTAGCCCTCGGTCTTGTTGAGCTTGGGCTGCGTCGTGGTCAGGTTGAGTGCGCCACCGGTGGTGTTGCGGCCGAACAGGGTTCCCTGCGGCCCGCGCAGGACTTCGGCCGAGGCCGGATCGAGGAAACCGAGGTTGCCGACCATAGGACGGCCGACATAGACACCGTCGATATAGATGCCGACGGCAGCGTCGGAGAAGGAGTTCGGGCTGTTCTGTGCCTGGCCGCGAATCGCGAGGTAGACGATCGAGGCGGGACCAGTGCCGCCGGTCCCGATTGAAAGACTCGGGGTCGAGCGCGCGAGATCGGTCACCTGCGACACCTGACGTTCTTGGAGCGAGGCGCTTGTGAGCGCGGTCACGGCCACAGGAACGGTCTGCAGGTTTTCATTAGTACGACGAGCCGTAACCACGATTTCGGAGATACCGCTCGACGCCTTGGCGGCGTCCTGTGCCTTTGCCTTGTCGGCCTGAGCATATGCTGCGCTGCTGATCGCAAACGCGACGACCGGTGCAGCGGTCGCGAGCAATAAGCGATTAAATGTGGAAATCCTCATAATAGTAAGTCTCCCATCCCTAAAGTTACAGAGATTTGCATTCCGGACAATTTTTGACATCAAGAACACGCTGCGGCGGCTCCCATCGCTATGTTCCGTTGTAATTGGAACCGCCGTTCATCCTTTCCCTAGTCGCATTCGCGCCGCGCCATCTTTCGGGCGCGGTAACTGCGCGCTCCTTCCACCGCGAATGGCGTCAGGCGAAACCTGCCTTTGGACAGGTAGGTCGGCGGGAGCTCCGTCAGTGTTGCACGCGCGCCGGCACGGCAGGAGCGCAACAACGCACAATGGTCGGGCCAAGACCGTGCAGTTCGGCAGGGGTCGACGGCCTCATTGGCGACTTGCCGCGCAGTGGGGTGGGGCGGTATCGAAATCCAAGCACTTGCCGACAAGATCTCAATTTGATCGTGGCGAGGGAACCTTTCGCTTGCGCCCACGCATTGATTTCAGCGAGCCTCGCTGCGATGCATTAGGACCGATCTTCGCGAATCCCGGGAGAACTGCGATGAAGGTTTCCTATCTTTGCATGACGGGCTACGACGGGCCGGCGCCCGGGATCGAGATCTGGCCGGCATCGCCCGAGTTCTGCAGACCGGCCGTGGCGCACAAGTCGTACGAACGGTATCTCGACATGGTTGAAGCCGCAGAAGCCCTGGGTTTCGACTGGGTTAGCGTATCGGAGCATCATTATGCGCCCTACCAGATGACGCCGAACCCTATGATCATGGCCTCAGCGATCATCCAGCGCACCAGCCGCGTGCGCGTGGCCCTTCTGGGGCCGCTGATACCGCTGAACAATCCGGTTCGGCTGGCCGAGGAAGTGGCGATGCTCGATGCGTTGAGCGGCGGACGGATCGAGGTGCTGTTCCTGCGTGGCACGCCCAACGAGCACAGGACCTACGATACTGCACCTGAACTGACCAAGGCAATGACGCAGGAAGGAATCGCGCTGATCCTCAAGGCGTGGACGAGCGAAAAGCCCACCGCGTGGTTGGGGGACCATTATCGTTTCGAGACGATTTCGATCTGGCCGCGCATAACGCAGCAACCCCATCCGCCAGTGTTCGGATCGGGAAACAGCGAGGACTCGGTGTTGTTTGCCGCCCGCCAGCGGATCGGAATTGCGTTTTCATTCGCGGCGCCCGA
>JAGWUW010000426.1 GCA_028868235.1 Betaproteobacteria bacterium
GCTGGATTTCGCTCCCAAACTGAGTGCGGTGCTGCAGGAAAAGAATCTGAAAGCACATCTCTCGATTAGCGACGAAGTAGACTATGCCGTCGCCTATGTCATTCTGGAGCAAGCATGAAGCATATGCCCCTCGGTCCGCTGATGATAGACATTGCCGGGACCGAACTGACCGATCTGGATCGCGAGCGCCTGAGCCATCCGTTGGTCGGCGGAATCATCTTGTTTTCCCGCAACTACGTCGATCCGCAGCAACTGTCCGCGCTAAATGAAGCCATTCACGCCTTGCGTTCGCCCTCCTTGTTGATCGCCGTCGATCATGAAGGGGGGAGGGTGCAGCGCTTCCGCGACGGCTTTACCCGTTTGCCACCGATGGCTCAGCTGGGCAAACTTTGGGATCGGTATCCGGAGCGTGCACGAGCGGCAGCGAGGGAAGTGGGTTACATTCTGGCGGCGGAACTCCGGGCGCGTGGCGTTGATTACTCGTTTACGCCGGTACTCGACCTCGATTACGGCCCTTCGCGCGTCATTGGCGACCGCGCTTTCCACCGCGAACCCGAAGCGGTGATCCAGCTGGCAGAAGCGCTAGGCCGGGGATTGCGGCAGGCCGGCATGGGCAACTGCGGCAAACATTTCCCTGGGCATGGCTACGTCATTCCAGATTCACACGTCGAGCTCCCGGTCGATGATCGGGCTTTCGAGGCCATGCAGGAAGACATCGAACCCTATCGCCAGCTGCCCCTTGCTGGGGTGATGGCTGCGCATGTGATTTATAGCTGCATGGATTGCAATACAGCTGTATTTTCAAATAAATGGATCGATTATTTGAGAAACGACATAAATTTCGATGGCGTCGTTTTTACCGACGATCTATCGATGGCTGGAGCCGGCATGGTCGGCAACATGCTGGCGCGTGTTGAAACGGCATACGCAGCTGGTTGCGATATGCTCCTTGTCTGCAATGCACCGGACGCTGTGGGTGATGTGCTGACCACTTGGAACCCTGAAATCGATGTGCGCCGCGGTCAGCGTGTTGAGTCCCTGATACCAGCAGAGTCGGCAAAATCCTGGGAGCAATTGCAGGGAGATCCGGTGTATCGCGCAGCGCTGCAGACTGTTGCCGAATTGATGGCCTGAAATGCAATCGGGCAGCCGAAGCTGCCCGATTAGCGCAAGACGGGAACGGTGTATTACTTGACGCGGTTCTTGTATTCGTCGGTGCGGGTGTCAATTTCGATCTTGTCACCGATACTGACGAAGGCCGGAACCGGCAGTTCGAAACCGGTAGCCAGCTTGGCCGGCTTCATGACCTTGCCCGAGGTATCGCCCTTGACGGCAGGTTCGGTGTAAACAACTTCACGCACGACGCTGTTCGGCAGTTCGACGGAGATGGCCTTGCCGTTGTAGAAAACGACTTCGCAAGCCAGGCCATCTTCCAGGTACTTCAGCGCGTCGACCATGTTTTCGGCTTCGACTTCGTACTGGTTGTATTCGGCATCCATGAACACGTACATCGGGTCGGCGAAGTAGGAGTAGGTCACTTCCTTCTTGTCGAGGATGACTTGCTCGAACTTGTCGTCGGCCTTGTAGACGGCTTCCGAAGCGGCACCCGACAGCAGGTTCTTGAGCTTCATCTTGACGACGGCGGCGTTGCGGCCGGACTTGTTGTACTCGGTCTTCTGGACGACGAGCGGGTCGGCACCAACCATAATGACGTTGCCGGAGCGGAGTTCCTGTGCGGTCTTCATTCGGGATTCTCTAAGTCAGAAAAAGAAAAACGTTAAATTATACCTTGGAAGCACAAAAGTTGACGAGGGTGGTTGCCAGATCGTCTTGTGAGGCGAGATCATCGCACCAAGCATGATTGGCCTCGGCGACAGCCTGGCGGTTGTCGACAAAATGCTGGAACGCACAGGCCACGTCCGGCTCTCCGCCGTTCCAGGCGACGAACATCTCCCTAATGACATGCGCCAGCGTATCCCCCATCGCTGCGCAATAGCGGTCAAGAAACGCCGACAACTTGACCAGATGTGCCTCTTCTTCCTGTTGGTAAATTTGCCAGACGAAGGGCTTGGCCGCCCACTGCGCCCGGACAAAGGAATCCTCTCCACGGATGAAATTTATGTCGCAGCGCCAGAGCAGGCGGTCGTAATCGTCCTGTGGCATGAACGGAATCGGCTCGATTCGGGCATTGCCATGCTGCCAGGGGCCGTTGCCGGGCAAGTATTGCATGACTGCAGCCAGTGGCTTGCCTCGCGGAACATGGACGAGCGATGGCTGTACCGTTGTTGCCAAGGCTGCAAGGAGGCCTCCGACCGGTGCGGTGTCATAGCAGAACAGGCCGATCTCGAGATGGTCACGCGCCGGAAGGGAGTGCTGATAACGATCCCGGTCTGGCAAGAGGTGGGCTTCCCGCAGCAATCCCCCTGTCTTCACTGTGAATCCCGGGAAAAAAAAGAACTTGGTCAGCGGCAGAGTAGGGTGGGGCGAGGCCATCCCGTGACAA
>JAGWUW010000039.1 GCA_028868235.1 Betaproteobacteria bacterium
ACAGGGCGTCCGGCTTCAGGCTGCGGATCTGGGCCAGTTCGGCGGCGTAGTCGAGCTGGCCGAGCTTGGTGTAGATCTCTTCGGTGATGTTGCCCTTGTAGTAGCGGCGGAAGCCGGACACCGCATCCTTGCCGCCCGGGTAGTTGGGGGTGACGATCACGACGTTCTTGTAGCCCTTGTCCTGCACGATCTTGCCGACCGCCTCGTGCAAGTTGTCGTTCTGCCAGGCGACGTTGAAGAAGAAAGGATTGCACTGCTCGCCGGCGTATTGCGACGGGCCGGCGTTGGCCGAGATGTAGAAGGTCTGGTTCTGGAAGACAGCCGGGCCGACAGCCAGCATGATGTTGGAGAAGACAATGCCGGTCATGAAATCGACCTTGTCCTTCTTCAGCATCTTGTCGGCGGCCTGCTTGGCGATGTCCGGGTTCTGCTGGTCGTCGGCGACGATGACTTCGGCCGGCAGATTGCCCAGCTTGCCGTTCAAGTGCTTGATGCCGAGTTGGAATCCGTCGCGGATATCGACGCCGAGACCGGCGCCGGGGCCGGAGAGCGTGGATACCAGGCCGACCTTGATCTTGTCGGCGGCGTGGACGGAACCGGCCACCAGCAGGGCAGCGGCAAGGGCAGTCAGGCGAGGCATCATCGGAATCTCCGGGCTGGTGGGCTAAAGCGGGAAATTGTAGCGCAGGAACAAGCAGATACCGTCGCGGTCTCTAGTCATTTTCAGGTATATTCGCGCCCCATGATGAAGCCAGCTGTCGTACTCCTTTCGGGTGGTCTCGATTCCGCCACTTGTCTCGCCATCGCCCGCAGCCAGGGTTTTGATTGCTATTGCCTGTCCTTCGACTATGGCCAGCGTCACAATGCCGAATTGAAAGCGGCCGAACGCGTGGTCAAGGCACTGGGTGCCAAGGAACACCGTGTCCTCAACCTGGGACTCGCCCAATTTGGCGGCTCGGCGCTGACCGATACGTCGATCGCCGTACCCACGGAAGGCATCCAGCCGGGTATTCCAGTCACCTACGTCCCGGCCCGCAACACCATCATGCTGTCGCTGGCCCTGGCCTGGGCCGAGGTTCTGGGCAGCATGGACATCTTCGTCGGGGTCAATGCGGTCGATTATTCCGGCTACCCGGACTGCCGTCCCGAGTACATCGCTGCCTTTGAAAAGATGGCCAATCTCGCCACCAAATTCGGGGTCGAAGGGCATAAACTGATCATTCACGCGCCACTGATCGATCTATCCAAGGCCGATATCATCCGTACCGGCACCGCACTCGGCGTCGATTACGGCCTGACCGTATCGTGCTACCAAGCCGACGGCGAGGGCCGCGCCTGCGGTGCTTGCGATTCCTGCCGCCTGCGCGCCGAGGGCTTCGCGGCGGCCGGCGTACCCGACCCCACACTGTACCGCACCTGATCGTGGCACCGGTTTCGGCCACCACCGTGCTCTGGCTGGCGTTCGCCGTCGGCTTCGTCTTCGGCGCCATCGGCCAGAAAACCCACTTCTGTACCATGGGGGCGGTATCCGACATCGTCAACATGGGCGACTGGGGCCGCATGCGCATGTGGCTGTTAGCGATCGGCGTTGCCATCCTTGGTGCTGGCACGCTGCATGCGACTGGCCAAATCGACCTTGGCAAGTCCATTTATCGCACCCCCAATTTCACCTGGCTGTCCTATCTGGTCGGCGGCACCAGCTTCGGCATCGGCATGGTGCTAGCTTCGGGCTGCGGTTCGAAGACACTGATCCGTATCGGTGGCGGCAATCTCAAGTCGGTCGTTGTTTTCCTCACCTTGGGTCTCGTCGCCTATATGACCATGCGCGGCATCTTCGGCATTTTCCGTGTCAATGTGCTGGACAAGGCAGCGCTCATCTTCCCCGCTGGGCAGGATATCCCTGCCTTGCTGGCGGCCATCGGCCTGACACACCAAACTGCCTTCTGGTTAGCTGTGCTCGGTATCGGCGGCGGCCTGACTGCTTTCTGCTTGGCCAATCGCGAATTTCGGACCTTCGACAACCTGCTCGGCGGCCTCGGCATCGGCCTGATGGTTGTCACCGCCTGGTATGTCAGCGGTCATATCGGCTATATTGCCGAACACCCAGACACGCTGGAAGAAGCCTTCATGGCTACCAGCAGCGGGCGCATGGAATCGCTGTCCTTCGTCGCCCCCTTGGCCTATACATTGGAACTGCTGATGCTGTGGTCGGACACCAGCCGCACGGTGACCTTCGGCATTGCGACAGCACTCGGCGTCATCGCCGGCTCCTTTGCCTGGAACGTCCTGACCCGCAATTTTCGCTGGGAAGGCTTCGCCAGTGTCGAAGATACGGCCAACCATCTGGTCGGTGCCGCACTGATGGGTTTCGGTGGTGTCGTCGCCATGGGCTGCACGGTCGGCCAAGGCATTACCGGCTTCTCGACGCTAGCCCTCGGTTCCATCGTCACCTTTGGTGCCATCCTCGCCGGGGCAGCGGCCACACTGAAACTCCAGTACAGGCGGCTCATGCGGAACGCCTGAGCCGCTCGGCACCAGCAGAGTCGATCAGTGGTGCTCAGGCCCCCTCGTTTTCTTTCAGCTTCTCGATAACCAAAGGGAAAGCCCCTGAGCCAATAAGGGCGATGGCCGAAACGATGAATGCCAGCCCGGCCATCGGATCGTCCAGCACAGGATGGATAGCGGCACCGAAGCCGGCGAGGCTAGCCATGCCAGGGATGGCACAGAGAATCCCGAGCCCCGTCAGGATCACGAAAGAGGTAGGGAAATGACGCATGGCGAGAGTGTAGACCAGTGTCGGCCCTACTGCGACGGTCAGTCGTTTAAAACCCGTGTTGCATTTATGGGCACGTTTTTTGTTTACCCCTGTCGAATCGCTCACCTGTGATGCAAATCCGATAAGACAATGAACGCTCCCGACTCCCTCTTTCCCGAACTTCCCGTCTTTGACAACAGTTTTGCCGCCCTACCCGATACCTTTTATACCCGACTTGCCCCACATCCGCTGCCGGAGCCTTACGTCGTTGGGATCAGTACCGATGTTGCCGACCTGCTTGGCCTGCCGGCAGACTTTGTGAACAGCCCGCAGTTTGCTGAAACCTTTGCCGGCAATCGGCTCTTGCCAGGCAGCGACCCGCTAGCCGCCGTCTACTCTGGCCACCAGTTTGGCGTCTGGGCTGGGCAACTGGGCGATGGGCGGGCGCATCTGCTTGGAGGCCTTCGTAACGAACTTGGCCACTGGGAAATCCAGCTCAAGGGCGCCGGACGCACCCCATATTCACGTGGTGCCGATGGCCGGGCGGTCTTGCGCTCATCGATCCGCGAATTCCTCTGCTCCGAAGCCATGGCCGGCCTCGGCGTGCCGACGACACGTGCCCTGTGCGTGATCGGGGCCGACCATCCTGTCTATCGCGAGGAAATCGAGACTGCTGCCGTGGTCACCCGCGTTGCCCCAGGCTTCGTACGCTTCGGCTCCTTCGAGCACTGGTCGTCGCGAGATCGGGATGTCGAATTGCGCCAACTGGCCGACTACGTCATCGACACCTTCCGCCCGGAATGTCGTGATGCAACCAACCCTTATGACGCCCTGCTGCGCGATGTTTCACGGCGCACCGGGGAACTCATTGCTCACTGGATGGCAGTCGGCTTCATGCACGGCGTAATGAACACCGACAACATGTCGATCCTCGGCCTAACGCTCGATTACGGCCCCTTCGGTTTTATGGAGGCCTTCGATGCCGGGCACATCTGCAACCACTCCGATCATCGCGGCCGCTACACCTATCGTAACCAGCTGCACGTTGCCCAGTGGAACCTATACTGTCTGGCCGACGCCCTGTATAGCCTGGTTGGCGGCCCCTTACCGGCCCGGCAGGCGGTCGATGAAACGTTTGGAGATGCCTTCGAGGCCAAATTCGAGAACCTAATGCGGGCAAAACTCGGCTTGCGCGAAGGGCTACCGGACGACGAAACCTTTATCGGCGAAACCTTCGGGTTCCTGCAGCAGCACCGACCGGATTTCACGCTGTTCTTCCGTACTCTCTCCGGCTTGTCGGGCACGGCTGATGCCAACGATACTGCTTTGCACGACCAGCTGGTCGACCGTGCCGCTTGCGATGCCTGGCTCGAACGCTGGCGGGGTCGCCTGGCCCAGACCCCTTGGGACGATGCCGAACGACAAGCCGTCATGCGCGCCGCCAACCCCAAGTATGTTCTACGCAATTGGTTGGCCGAAGTCGCCATCCGCAAGGCGAGGAACGGTGACTATTCGGAGGTGCAGCGGCTACTCGTCTGCCTGCGCCGGCCTTACGACGAACAGCCCGAATTTGCCGCTTACGCCGCCCTGCCGCCAGACTGGGCAAACGGCCTGGAAGTCAGCTGTTCAAGTTGATCCGGGTGCTGGGCAAAAAAAAGCCGGCGGGTTACTTGCCGCCGGCTCACTGAGTACCTTACCGAACTTACTGGACTTGCTGGATACCGGCGAGCACCCAGCCGCGGCTGTTGTCGGTCGGCTTGGTCATATGCCAGATTTCGTCGAACGGCGCGGCCGCCGCATCTTTTTCTTCGCGGATTAGGCCGCTGAAACGAACGCTGACGATGTAACGAGTAGCTTCCTCGGCAACATCCAGCACCTCTGCGTTGAGCTGGACGACATCAGTCTCCTGCACGACATTGCAACGCTCGCTCATGCCCATCTTGATTTCAGCGAACATTTCCGGCGAGGTGAACTCGCGGATATCGTCCAGATTACCGGCATCATTGGCCGCCTGCAGGCGGATGAAGTTCACCTTGGCGTTGCGGACAAAGCCTTCAACATCGAATCCGGCCGGGATATTAGCGGCAGTCGATGCGGCAGCCGAACCGCCAACCGGCGTGTAATCTTGTTGCGCATTGCCGCCATATGGCGCCCCGGCACCGGCGTACTGCATGTCATTCCCCTGAGCCGCGGCTTTCTTGCGCATAAAGTAGCTGATCACACCGATAACTACCATGGCGAGCAGGGCTAGCATCATGAAATTGGCCAGTTCGGCACCGAAGCCAAAATGCGAAGCCAGCGCGGCGAGGCCGATACCGGCAGCCAGGCCGGCAAGCGGGCCCATCCACGAGCGCTTGGGCTGTGCGGCTGGCTGGCCTGCAGGCGCCGGAGCGGGAGCGGCTTGTTGATACGGCGCAGGGGTCGGAGCGGCTTGACGCGTGTTGCTCGGCGCAATTGACTGGCGCTGCATCCCCGATGAAGTACCGCCCCCCAGGCGTTTGGCCTCGGCATCGTTGATATGCAGGGTAAGGCCGAGCACCAGCGCTGCGGCCATCATCATGAAATTTTTCATCCTTTGTCTCCTGTCTGTGGAAATCGACCGGTGTAGTGTAACCGGGTCATCAATCCAAATTGCCAGATATATTAGTGGCCATTCTTCGATATTTTCGAAGTATCAGCCGAGCAGGGCGGCGACAGCGACCGGATTGGACGGGAAGTAAAAGTGAACATAGGAAGCGGTTAGCCGATTCCGTCGATAGATTGCTTCGCCTTCCCGTCCCTCGGCTGTTTGTGCATGGACCAGAGGGGATAGCGGCGACTCGCTTTTTGAGTAATGGAAGGTGTGACCAGACAAACGCCCCTCCGGCAATTCTGCAAACTGCGTACCCAGGGCCGCCAAGCGCTTCTGCATGACCGAACGACCAGGCAGCAGACCACCGAAGGAATGGACGATACCAGCCTTGTCCACGACCTCTTCAAACAGGCTCATCATGCCGCCACATTCGGCAAGCAGCGGTTTGCCGGCGTCTACGTGGGTGTGCAACTGCTGCCACAACTTGCGGTTGCCACCAATTGCCGGGGCGTGCAGTTCGGGGTAGCCACCCGGCAACCAAACAGCGTCGCAATCGGGTAGCGCTTCGCCGGCAATCGGGGAGAAGAAGACGAGCGCGGCACCCAGTTGGCGCAGGGTGTCGAGATTTGCCGGGTAGACGAAACCGTAAGCTGCATCGTGGGCGATAGCGACAGTTTTTCCGGCGAGCATAGGAGCTACCGTCGGCGCTTCGGTTGCCGGAAAATCGACTGCGGCCGGCAGGTCGACGCTGGCACTCGCGGCAAGCGCATCTGCCAGCTTATCGAGGCGGGCAGCTAGATCATCGATCTCCGCCGCCTGCAACAAGCCAAGATGACGTTCAGGCAAGCTGTCCTCGCTTTTGGGCAAGGCGCCAAACCAGCCCATGCCGGCCGGCAGGCTGTCCTTCAGCATGCCGGCATGGCGTGGACTGCCAACGCGGTTGGCCAGCACGCCGGCAAAGGGAACTTCTGGCCGATAGTTAGCCAGACCGTGGGCGACGGCACCGAAGGTCTGTGCCATCTTGCCGGCGTCGATCAGGGCCATGACCGGAATGGCGAAGCACTCGGCGATGTCGGCAGCCGACGGCTGGCCGTCGAACAGACCCATGACGCCCTCGATCAGGATCAGGTCGGAATCGGCCGCCGCCTGCGCCAGCCGCCAGCGCGCGTCATGCTCTCCACACATGCCGAGATCGAGATTCTGGCACGGGCGTCCCGAAGCAAAAGCGTGGATCTGCGGATCTAGAAAATCCGGGCCACATTTAAAGACGGTAACGCGACGCCCCTGCCGGACATGCAAGCGGGCCAGCGCAGCGGTAATGGTCGTCTTGCCCTGGCCGGAGGCGGGGGCAGCAATGAGTAAGGCGGGGCATTGGGGCATGGCAGTCAAGAATGGTTGTAGCCGAAACTGGTGCTACTTCGCTTCGGTCTTTGCGGATAAGGCATATATTCCCCAGCCGGATCGCCATCCGACCTGAAGAACACCCAGTTAAGCGGGCCGACAGGATAGCAGTATTGTCTGGCAGGGATACGCAACGGGGTGGCATGAGGCCAATTGATGGCTAGCCACAAACAGCACAAACCTTTGATTTTTCAGCGACATGACGTAAAATCCGCGGTCCGTTACTGCACCGCAACAAAGCCACTTCCATGCTCTATCCCACCCGTTTCGATGTCATCGTCGTCGGCGGCGGTCACGCCGGCACCGAGGCTGCGCTTGCTGCAGCGCGGGCGGGTGCGAACACGCTGCTACTGACCCACAATCTCGACACACTGGGAGCAATGAGCTGCAATCCGTCGATTGGCGGCATTGGCAAGGGCCATCTGGTGCGCGAGGTCGATGCGCTGGGCGGCGCCATGGCCGCGGCTACCGACGAATCTGGCATCCAGTTCCGCATCCTCAACGCTTCAAAAGGCCCGGCCGTCCGAGCTACGCGCGCCCAGGCCGACCGAATCCTGTATAAACAGGCCATCCGCATGCGCCTGGAAAACCAGCCCAACCTGACCATCTTCGCCCAGGCCTGCGACGACCTGATCGTCGAGGGCGACAAGGTGTGCGGCGCCGTCACCCAACTCGGCATCCGCTTCATGGCCGAGGCCGTCGTGCTCACCGCCGGTACCTTCCTCAACGGCAAGATCCACGTCGGCCTGGAGAACTACACCGGCGGCCGCATGGGCGATCCGCCCTCGGTCTCGCTGGCCGCCCGATTGAAGGAACTGAACCTGCCGCAAGGTCGCCTGAAAACCGGCACGCCGCCGCGCCTGGATGGCAAGACCATCGATTTCTCGGTGATGGAGGAGCAGCACTCGGACGATCCGCTGCCCGTGTTTTCCTTCCTCGGCAACGCCGCGCAGCATCCCAAGCAGCTGCCATGCTGGATTACCGAAACCAACGAACGGACGCACGACATTATCCGCAGCGGCCTGGACCGCTCGCCAATGTACACAGGCGTCATCGAGGGCGTCGGCCCGCGCTACTGCCCGTCGATCGAGGACAAGATCCACCGCTTCGCCGACAAGGATAGACACAACGTATTCCTCGAACCGGAAGGCCTGACCACGCACGAGATCTACCCGAACGGCGTGTCCACCAGCCTGCCCTTCGACATCCAGCTAGCGCTGGTGCGCTCGATCCGCGGCATGGAAAACGTGCACATCCTGCGCCCCGGCTACGCCATCGAATACGATTTCTACGACCCGCGCGGCCTCAAGGACACACTGGAAACCAAGGCCATCGGCGGCCTCTTCTTCGCCGGCCAGATCAACGGCACGACCGGCTACGAGGAAGCCGCGGCGCAAGGCCTGCTCGCCGGCATCAACGCGGTCAATTACGTCAAGGGCCGCGACGGCTGGTGCCCCAAGCGCAACGAAGCCTATCTCGGCGTGCTGGTCGACGACCTGATCACCCGCGGCGTCGCAGACCCCTACAGGATGTTCACCAGCCGCGCCGAGTATCGCCTGAGCCTGCGCGAGGACAACGCCGACCTGCGCCTGACCGAGCAGGGCCGGGCGCTCGGCCTGGTCGACGATCTGCGCTGGGATGTCTTCTGCCGCAAACGCGACGCCATCGCCGCCGAGCAAGAACGTCTAAAATCAACGTGGGTCAATCCGAAGGTGACTCCAGCCGAAGACTGCATCCGCGTGCTGGGCAAGGCCATCGAGCACGAATACAACCTGTTCGAACTGCTACGCCGCCCGGAAATCTCCTACGTCAGCCTGCTCACTTTGCCTGGTGCAGGCGAAGGTCAGAGCGACCCGCTAGTCGTCGAGCAGCTCGAAATCTCCGCCAAGTACCAGGGTTACATCGACCGGCAAGCCGAGGAGGTCGCCAAGTCGGCCGGCTATGAAAACACCGTGCTGCCGGCCGATCTCAACTATGGCACCGTCGCCGGCCTGTCCAATGAGGTCAAGCAGAAACTGGCACAACACAAGCCGCAGACCATAGGTCAGGCTTCACGCATCCAGGGCATTACGCCAGCGGCCATTTCACTGCTACTTATCCACCTGAAGCGGCACAATCTGTCGCAAGTCGCATGAGCCAGATCAGCCTCGCGGCGGGCCTTGCCGATCTCGGAATCGACCTGCCCGAAGCAGCGCAGCGGAAACTGCTCGCTTTTCGCGACCTGCTGCTCAAGTGGAACAAGACCTACAACCTGACTGCCCTGCGTGATCCGGCGCAAGCCATTTCACACCACCTGCTCGACTCGCTGGCCATCCTGCCGTATGTCGTCAACGGCCCGTTGCTCGATGTCGGCAGCGGCGGCGGCCTACCCGCCATTCCTCTGGCCATCGCCCGCCCCGAACTTTCGGTCAGCATGGTCGACACCGTACAGAAGAAAACCACCTTCCTGCAGCAAGCTGTCATCGAACTGGGACTGAAGAATGCTACGGTCCACCATGCCCGGGTCGAGGAACTGCCGGGGCAATACGCCCAGATCAGCTCGCGCGCCTTTGCCGAAATTGGCCTCTTCGTCAGCCTGACCCGCCATCTGCTGGCGCCCGGTGGTCGCTGGCTGGCTATGAAGGGCGTGCGGCCGGACGATGAACTCAAGTCCCTGCCCACCGACATCGCGGTGGAAGAGATCATTCCGCTCACCGTGCCAGGGCTGAATGCCGAACGACATTTGATCATCCTGAAAGCCGGGTCATGAAAGTACTCGCCATTACCAATCAAAAGGGCGGCGTCGGCAAGACGACCACCGCGGTCAATCTGGCCGCTTCGCTGGCTGCCGAAGGCAAGCGCGTCCTGCTCATCGACATGGACCCCCAGGGCAACGCCACCACCGGCGCCGGGATTACCAAGAAGGAAGCGCTGCCCACCGTCTATCAACTGCTGATTGGCGCCGCCACCTTGGTCGAAGTCTGCATCAGCACCGATTTTTCCTTCGATGTCCTACCTGCCAACCGCGAGCTGGCTGGCGCCGAAGTCGAAATGATCGAACTCGACCAACGCGAATACCGCCTGAAAAATGCCCTGCGGCAGAATCACGCTGAATACGATTTCGTCCTCATCGACTGCCCGCCGGCACTCAACATGCTGACGGTCAATGCGCTGGTCGCCGCCGATTCCGTGCTGATCCCAATGCAGTGCGAGTACTACGCGCTGGAAGGCCTGTCCGACCTCGTCGAAACGCTGCGCAAGGTGCGCCACCACCTCAATTCGCGCCTCGAGATCGAAGGCCTGCTGCGCACCATGTACAACAGCCAGAGCACGCTGACCCAGCAGGTTTCGAACGAACTCGAAAGCCACTTCGGCGACAAGGTCTACAAGACCATCGTGCCGCGCAATGTCCGCCTGGCCGAAGCGCCGTCCTACGGCAAGCCGGTCATCGCCTTTGACAAAAACTCGAAGGGCGCGCAGGCCTACAGCGCGCTCGCCCAGGAAATCCTCGAAAGGGCTGCCTCATGATCAAGATGAAAGGACTCGGCCGCGGCCTCGATGCGCTGCTCGCCAGCAGCGACAAGCCGCAGGGCGACGAACAGCGCAACCTGCCGGTCGAACGCCTGAAGCCCGGCAAGTACCAGCCACGCACCCATATGGATCAGGAATCGCTGGCAGAACTAGCTGCTTCCATTAAGGCCCAGGGCATCATGCAACCGATTCTGGTACGCGCCGTCGACAGCACACCAGGCGCCGAACGCTACGAAATCGTCGCCGGCGAACGCCGCTGGCGCGCCTCGCAACTGGCCGGCCTCAGCGAAGTACCGGTGCTGGTGCGCAGCATTCCCGACGAGCAAGCACTGGCCATGGCGCTGATCGAGAATATCCAACGCGAAAACCTCAATCCGCTCGAAGAAGCCCAGGGCCTGCAGCGCTTGGTCGACGAATTCGGCCTAACCCACCAGCAGGCTGCCGATGCCGTCGGCCGCTCGCGTCCCGCCGCCAGCAACCTGTTGCGCCTGCTGCAGCTCAGCGGACCGGTCCAGGAACTGCTGATGGCCAGCAAGCTGGACATGGGCCACGCCCGCGCCCTGCTGCCGCTTAACTGCGCCCAGCAGGTCGCCATCGCCCAACGCATCGTTCAGCACGGCCTGTCGGTTCGCGAGGCCGAACGTCTCGTCCAGCAGATCACCAACCCGCCGAAAAAGCCGGCTGCCAAGCCGGTCGACCGCGATCTGCTGCGCCTGCAGGAAGAACTCGCCGACGGCCTCGGCGCCAATGTCCTGATCCGCACCAACAAGAAGGGCGCCGGCAAGGTGACGATCGAATTCGGCAGCCTGGAACAACTGGACGGCCTGATTTCCCGCTTCAACGTTTAACCAATGTCACTAAACACAACCACCTGTCTTTACGGGAAAACCCTTAATTTGTGCGCCGCGGAAATTGACTCTTATGTAAGACTTGGTTACACTCTTGGGGTTTTTGATCGAGGTATTCCTTGCACCCGCAGGTAAGCTGGATTCTCAGTCGCCAAGCGGCATTGACCATCGTTCTCGCCCTCACAGCGTGGCTGGTGTTCAGTGAAATTGCAGGTATTTCGGTTCTGATCGGGGGATCAATCGGCATCATCGCGAACCTTGGCTACGTGTTGAGGGCCATGCGGATGAATGTCGGGCTTGACCCGGTAAAGGCTTACCGGGCGCAGACAGCGGGCGAGGGGTTCAAGTTTCTACTCACGCTCATTGGCTTCGCTCTTGTGTTTTTGAAGTTCAAGGAAGTGTCGGTGTTTCCGCTCTTCCTTGGTTACGCATCAACATTGGTCATCTTCTGGATGGCACTCTTGAAGCAACGCTAGGTCTGGAGAAATCATGAGCGCTGAAGGCGGTACCGCAGGTTACATTCAACACCACCTCACCAATCTCGCTGTCTGCTCAGACAGCGCCCAGATCGATGGTGTGTGTCACGGTTTCTGGACTTTCCACCTCGATACCCTGCTGGTTTCCGGCGTTCTGGGTCTGGTGGTCTTCGGCCTAATGGCCATGCTGGCCAGCAAGGCTTCTGCCGGCATCCCGTCCAAGGGTCAGAATTTCGTCGAAATGGTCGTCGGCCTCGTCGACCAGCAGGTGCGCGACACTTTCCACGGCCGCAGCGCCCTGGTTACCCCGCTGGCCATCACCATCTTCGTCTGGGTCTTCGTCATGAACGCCATGGACTTGATCCCGGTCGATTTCCTGCCTTTCGTCGCCCAGAAAGTAACAGGTAACGAACACCTGCCGTTCAAGTTCGTGCCGACCACCGACCCCAACCTGACCTTCGGCATGTCGATCAGCGTCTTCCTGATCTCGCTGTTCATGGGTCTGAAGGTCAAGGGAGTCGGTCATTTCATGCACGAAGTGTTCACGGTCCCGTTCGGCGCCAAGCTGGCTCCGATCAACTTCCTGTTCCGCGTCGTCGAAGAAATCGCCCGTCCGATTTCGCTCTCCCTGCGTCTCTTCGGCAACATGTACGCAGGCGAAATGGTCTTCATCCTGATCGCTCTGCTCGGTCTGTATCAGCTTCCGCTGGCTTTGCCTTGGGAACTGTTCCACATCCTGATCATCACCCTGCAAGCCTTCGTGTTCATGATGCTGACCATCGTGTACATGTCGATGGCCGCAGAGTCGCACTAAGTCGTTTTTGTTTTCCCGTAGTTTTTAACTTTAACCCTGCAACAAACCTACCCTACTGAGGAGTAAACATGGAACTCGCAACCGTTCTCTCCAACACCGCTATCGCTGTGGCCATCCTGATCGGCGCCGGCGCTCTCGGCACCGCTATCGGCTTCGGTATCCTCGGCGGCCGCTTCCTG
>JAGWUW010000427.1 GCA_028868235.1 Betaproteobacteria bacterium
AATTCCTTCGTCGTCTTTTCCGGCGAGTTTGGTGGGCGTCCGGCAGGACTACCCGTGGAGAGTTGGGTGGTCGAGAACGTCAGTCGCGGCGGGTTCGGTGCTGTGCTCGGCGATGTGCCGGGCGAATGGCTCAAGGTCGGTGCCCTGGTCGCCCTGCAGCCGGAAGGTGGTGACAACTGGCTGGTGGGCATCGTGCGTCGCTATCACCGGTTATCCGAAAGCGAGGCCAAGGTAGGTATCGAGGCGCTTGCACGTCAGGTCGAAGCTCAGGAGGTACGGGTGCGTTCTGCCTCTAGTTATGGTGCGGCAGCGACGACACCAGCCTTGCTGCTGCGGGATGGCGGCGATGCCGGCGAGCTGCGCATCATCCTGCCTTTCGGTTCTTTCTCATTACGTGAGTCGCTGGAATATGCATGCGAAGGTCAGCGCTTACTGCTGGAGCCGGTGGCGCTGATCGAGCAGACGCTGGATTACGAACTGGCGCGCTATCGCCAAACCGTGCTTGGGGCCGCCTGATCCCGGCGGAGCCTATTTCGGACGGATTGCCGACTTGGGCCTGAAGGCCTTGATGACCGCCTCATTCGTTTCCACATATGGCCCGCCGATCAAATCGATGCAGTACGGTACTGCGGCGAAGATACCGATGTGGCTGAGAGAGCCATCAGCGGCGCGGACACCTTCCAGTGTTTCCTGGATCGATTTCGGTTGGCCGGGCAGGTTAATGATCAGCGCCTGTTTGCGAATGACTGCGACCTGACGCGACAGGATGGCTGTGGGTACAAAATTCAGGCTGATGCGGCGCATTTCCTCGCCAAAGCCAGGCATTTCCTTGTCGGCGACGGCCAGCGTAGCTTCCGGAGTGACGTCACGCAGGGCTGGACCGGTACCGCCGGTGGTCAGCACCAAGTGACATCCGGGCGTATCGACCAACTCGATCAGTGTTTTTTCGATAGTCGGCTGGTCGTCGGCGATCAGCCGGGTTTCGGCCTGCCACGGAGTGAGCAGGGCTGACGACAACCATTCCTGCAAAGCTGGAATACCCTTGTCTTCATACACCCCGGTCGACGCACGGTCACTGATCGAGACCAGGCCGATAACCAGTTGTTCACTCATCGGTGCTTTCCTCGGCGGTTGGGGTGACGTGCTGATCAAGTTCCTGCAGGATCTGGAAAATCGCGCGGAAATTTTTCGGCGGCTTGTTGTGTTCTTTTTCCTTCAGCGCATTGCGGCGTAGGGTGCGCAGGTGCTGCAGGTCGACGCTTGGCCACATGGTTGCGATTTCGGCGAGGACGGCCTCGTCCTCAAGCAATCGGGTACGGAAACGTTCCAGGCGGTGTAGGCGGGCCGTTTCGGCGGCCGACTCTCCGCGCAACATGGCCAGCCCAGCACGGATTGGCTCATCGTCCACGCCGCGCATCAGCTTGCCGAGATACTGAATTTGCCTGCGGCGGGCACCGTGGGCGGTTATTTTCTGGCAATCGCGGACTGCGTCGAAAATATTTTCCGGCACGTTGATGCGTTTTAGCTGTCCGACGGAAAGCTCGACCAATTCGGCGCCAAGATCGCGCAGTTCATGCATCGCCTCCTTCTGCTTGGTTTTCGAGGGGCGGCCGGTGTCTTCGGTGAAATCTTCGTCTTGCATGGAAACCAATCAGAGGCGGTCAATGGCGGGCTGTTATGATAGCGATTTTCCCGTTCCGACGCCCCTCTCATGTCCGAAACCGCCGCATTTTCCTACGCCTTCGCCACCCTGCAGCAACTCGCCGAGGATGTGCTCAAACACGCCAGTAGCAAGGGGGCGTCGGCCTGCGAAGTCGATGTCTCGGAGGGTTTTGGGCAATCGGTGACGGTGCGTTGCGATGAGGTCGAGACAATCGAGTTCAATCGGGACAAGGGCATCGGCATCACCGTCTATTCGGGGCAGCGTAAAGGCTACGCCAGCACCTCGGATTTTTCGGCACAGGCCCTGCGTGAAACGGTCGAGGCGGCGCTGAATATCGCCCGCTTTACTGCCGAGGACGACTGTGCCGGTCTGGCCGATGCGGCATTGATGGCTAGGGATTGCCCCGATCTCGATCTCTACCACCCGTGGGCATTGAGTGTCGAGGAGTCGATCGAGAAAGCGCGTCGTTGCGAACAGGCAGCCTTTGACGCCAGCCCGCTGGTCAGCAACTCGGAAGGGGCTTCGATCTCGACTCAGCAGGCACATTTCGTGTCGGCCAACAGCTTGGGCTTCATGGGCGGCTACCCGACCTCCCGCCACTATATTTCCTGTTCGGTGATCGCCGGCGAGCAGGACGCGATGCAGCGTGATGACTGGTACACGACGCATCGCGATGCCGCCCGCCTTGACGATCCGCAGCAGGTCGGCCGCATCGCTGCCGAACGTGCGGTGGCCCGCCTGGGGGGGCGCAAGGTGAAGACTGGCGAATTTCCAGTTATTTTCGAGGCGCCGCTAGCCGGCGGTCTTCTCGGCAGCC
>JAGWUW010000428.1 GCA_028868235.1 Betaproteobacteria bacterium
GGCTATTCCTCGCTCGGCTATCTCAAGAAAGCACCGTTCGACAAGATCAAGATCGACCAGTCCTTCGTGCGCGGCGCCACCAAGCCCGCTAGCCGCAACAGTGCGATCATTGCCTCGATTGTCAGCCTCGCCGAGGCGCTTGGCATGGAAACCACCGCCGAGGGGGTGGAAACGCTCGACGAACTCGATCTGATCCGCTTGCTCGGCTGCAGCCATATCCAGGGCTATATCTATGACAAGCCGCTGAATGTGGACGCTGCCACGGCGCGGCTGAAGTCCGGCCTGATTGCCATTGCCCAGGGGCCGCGTGCGGCCCGCTCGCATCGCCACACCATGCTGCGCAAGGTCGTGCTCGAAAGTGCCGGCGAACATTATCAGGGAACGATCCGTAACATTTCGGCCACCGGCGCAATGATCGAAGGTCTGTGGAATGTGCCCAAGGGTACGACCTTCCGGGTCCAGATGGGCCCCGGCCGCATCGTCAATGCCACGGCGTGCTGGTCGCAGGATGACCGCATGGGGGTTGAATTCGCGGAGACATTGCAACTCGACAACGCGGGTCGCGCCTCGATCGCGCCCCAGCCTATCGCCCGCAAACCCGGCGAGGCCATCCTGCTCAAGAAGGTCGGCTAGATTGTCCCGCCTGATTTGCAACTGCCTCTGCCTGTTAGCCAAAATTAAACCACGATGTTCTACTTAGGCTACGGCTAAAGCATTCACGTCATTCGGCAGGAGCTCAATTGGCAAAGGTCGATAGTTCAGGAATTGGCAAATTGCGGGGCTTGCTTGGCGGCAAGCCTGGCGGGAGCGTGCTTGCTCCAGCCGTTTCCCGCGCTTCTGCTGGCGAGGCTTTTCACCTGCTGCGCGATTATGAGCAGTCGGGGCTCGGCTGGTTCTGGTCAACCGATGCTGAAGGCCGGATCGCCTACATTTCGCAGAGTATAGCGGAAAAACTGAACAAGAGTGCCGATGAGCTTGCCGGACAGCCATTCCATTCGTTGTTTATCCTCGAGCGCGAAGAATCGGATCAGGTCGAGCGCACCTTGCCGCTGATTTTCAGCGGCCATAAGACCTTCTCCGAATTGCCGATCCGTGCCGCCACTGAAGGCGCGGAAATCTGGTGGGCGATTTCCGGGCGGCCGCAGTTTGCGCGCTGCGGCGACTTCACCGGCTTCTATGGCAATGGAACCGATATCACCGCCAGCCGCAACACCCAGCGCGATGCTTCGCGGCTGGCGCTGTTCGATTCGCTGACCGGCCTGTCTAACCGGCACAGCATGAACAAGCGCCTGACCAGCACCCTGATAGCCTACAAGGCGGCAAAACGCTGCTGCGCGCTGATGATGATCGATCTCGACAGATTCAAGCAGGTCAATGATACCCTGGGTCATCCGGCGGGCGATGAATTGCTCAAGCAGGTCGCCGATCGCCTCAAGAAGGTTGTGCCTGCCAATTGCGAAATCGGTCGGCTCGGCGGCGACGAATTCCAGATCATCCTCCCAGACATCGAAGATCGCGGCCGCCTTGGTGAAATTGCCAAGAAAATCATCGAGATGATTTCCCAGCCCTATTCGATCGTCGGTAGCCGATGCGTCATCGGCGCTTCGGTAGGCGTCGCGATCGCCCCGCACGATGGCATAGATGCCGATGATATCGTGCGCAGCGCGGATCTGGCACTCTATGCGTCGAAGGGTGGCGGGCGCGGACAATTCCGGTTCTATTCAAGCGACCTCCATTCACAGGCAGAGCGTCGCCGCCAGATAGAAGAAGATTTGCGCGATGCACTTGCCAAGGACCAGATCTATCTTGCCTATCAGCCGGTGGTGGAAACCGGGAGCAACAAGGTCGTTGGCCTTGAGGCCCTGATGCGCTGGGAACATCCCGAACTCGGCAACATTTCCCCGGCCATTTTCGTTCCGATTGCCGAAGAAATCAATCTGATCGGCGCGCTCGGCGACTGGTCGCTCAAGACAGCATGCGCGGCTGCCGCGAAATGGCCGGGCAAGACCCGGGTTGCAGTCAATGTCTCGGCGGTGCAATTCGGAAACACAGCCTTCCCGGCCTTAGTCGCGCAAGCTCTGGCGTCTTCCGAACTCCTGCCCGATCGCCTCGAGCTCGAACTTACCGAATCGATATTTCTCGCCGACGATCAGGCAACCGATGCCATGTTTGCGGCGCTCAAGATGCTGGGCGTTCGCCTTGCTCTCGACGATTTCGGTACGGGCTATTCATCGCTCGGCTATCTGCAAAAGGCGCCGTTCGACAAGATCAAGATTGACAAGACCTTCATTACCGGCATCACCGAATCTGGCAATCGCAACGCGGCGATCATCAAGTCGATTGTAAGCCTCGCCGAAGGTCTGGCCATGGACACTACGGCCGAAGGCATCGAGGCGCACGATGAGCTAGAAATGATGAAGCAACTCGGGGTCGGCAATATCCAGGGCTATATCTACGCCAAGGCCGTCACTTTTG
>JAGWUW010000429.1 GCA_028868235.1 Betaproteobacteria bacterium
GATCTGTTGGCGACCATGGTGCTGGCCCGTGACTGCCCACTGATCGTCGCTCCGGCAATGAACCGCCAGATGTGGGAAAACCCGGCGACCCAGCGCAATGTGGTTCAACTGCATGCCGATGGCGTGCAGATTCTTGGTCCGGCTAGTGGTGAACAGGCCTGCGGTGAGGTTGGGGCTGGTCGCATGTTGGAGCCTGAGGAAATCGTTGAAGCGGTAATCGCCTTCTTCGCGCCCAAGGTTTTGGCCGGGCGCAAGGTGCTGATTACTGCCGGGCCGACATTCGAAGCCATCGATCCGGTGCGCGGCATTACCAACTTGTCTTCCGGTCGCATGGGTTACGCTGTGGCCCGTGCCGCCCGCCAAGCGGGTGCCGAGGTGACGCTGATTTCCGGGCCGGTCGGTATGGCCGTGCCGCAAGGCGTCAAGCGGGTCGATATACGGAGCGCGCTCGACATGCATGCTGCCGTGATGGAGCGTGCTGCGGGATCGGATGTTTTCATCGGCGTCGCAGCAGTGGCCGATTATCGCGTGGCCAATGCCGCCGAGCATAAGCTTAAGAAGGATGCCGGCGGGATTCCGCCGATCGAACTGGTCGAGAACCCGGACATTTTGGCCGAAGTCGCCGCGCTGAAGAACGGCCCGTTCTGCGTAGGCTTCGCGGCGGAGAGCCGCAATCTGGAAGAGTATGCGCAGACCAAGCGGCGCAAGAAGAATATCCCGCTGATTGCCGGCAACCTGATCCAGGATGGTTTCGGCGGTGACGATAACAGGTTGGTGCTGTTTGACGACAACGGCACCCATCCGCTGATACCGGCTCCCAAGTCCGTGCTCGCCCGCCAGTTGGTTGAGCATATCGCCCATTTGTTAACAGGAAAAATGTAATGCACCGTATAGACGTCAAGATTCTCGACAACCGTCTGCGCGAGAACCCGCCACACTACGCGACCCCCGGCTCGGCCGGCCTCGACTTGCGCGCCTGCATCGACGGGCCGTTGCATGTTGAACCGGGGCAAACCACCCTGATACCGACCGGCATGGCGATTCATCTGGCCGATCCGGGTTTGGCTGCGATGATCCTGCCGCGCTCCGGCCTGGGGCACAAGCACGGCATAGTGCTCGGCAACCTTGTCGGTTTGATCGATAGCGACTACCAAGGGGAGTTGATGGTGTCGGTGTGGAATCGTGGACACACCGCATTCACCCTGAATCCGCTTGATCGTATCGCGCAATTGATTGTCGTCCCGGTGTTACAGGTCGGTTTCAATATCGTCGACGACTTTGATGCCAGCCATCGTGGTGAGGGTGGTTTTGGCAGCACTGGCAAGTCCTGATGCGCTTTCTTCCCGTGCAGCTGGCAGCCTGCTCTGTGCAGGTACTGGCCGCCGAAGATCCTGCACTGATGCAGCGCGGTGAAGAACTGGTCACGAGCAGGTGCTTTCTCTGTCATGGTGCCACCGGTGACGGTTCCAGTCCGCTTTTATCCCAAGCTGGCCGGTCAGAATGAAGCCTACCTGCTCAAACAGTTGCGCAACTTCAAGGCGGAGGAGCGCGAGAGCAACGACATGCGGAAGGTTGTTGCCGAGATGAGCGATGATGACATGCGTGCTGCCCGCACGCTTCTTTGGCCAGCCCCCGCCGAGTCATGGCAAATCGGCCTATGTGGGGGGCATGCAGGCAGTGGGGGAACAGCTTTACACGCAGGGTAATCCGGAAAACGGCCTGCTTCCTTGCCGGGAGTGTCACGGTGAGCAGGGGGAGGTTCGGAAAAGCAGCCACGTATTGCCGGGCAGCACACGCTATATATCGAAACTCAGCTGAGTCTCTTCGAAGAGCGCAAGCAAACCAACGACGATGCCCTGATGCAGGACATCGCCAAGCGCCTGAGTGTCGATGAGGCGCGGTCGGTCGATGAATATTTATGCGGCCTTTGATGCTCGCCCGGAGCAGATGTAATGCCAGATCGGTTGGAGTGCTGCGGCTCCCTCGATGTGCGGATCGATCATGTAGTCGAACAGCCCATTTCCGCGCACATGCTGATCAGTGCAATTCAGGTGATAAAGGCAAAGATCTCTGCACCGTATTTGTCGGCAACGAGTGTGCAGCCACAAGCTGCATGTCGCCGAATCCCATACAGATGGCACTGGTGATGTAGCGGCGCGTGATGTGAGCATCCTTGACCCCTTCCGGCACAGTAGTTTGAAAAGAATGCCGCCCAGGTCTCCGAAAAGGTGCAGAGCCAGATAGCGAGTTTGGCTATGCGATATTGATTCCGGAATTGGAAAACGACGGAGCGTGTATAGAAACGCGAGTGCTGGGTGAAAATCCCGAACAGTGCGACGATGAGTAAGCTGGTGAGGGTGGTGGTGTTTTTGCTCTGGATTTCGATTGGCGTGCTGACACCCATGTTCCATCTTTCGACAAGTCGGGCAGGGTCAGAACAACTCGATTTCTCCGTCGCTGTGAGATT
>JAGWUW010000430.1 GCA_028868235.1 Betaproteobacteria bacterium
GATAGGGAATATCCAGTTGGTCTCGCACGGGGCCATTGACCACGAAGGCCGGGTACACCGGTGCGGTCGTGGTGTTAATGCCGTAAAGCTCGAAATCGGGCTCGGCCGTGGCCGCGACCATGGCGATCAGCAGCTCGAGTGACCGGGGCGGAGCGCCCGCCATGATCGCGTTGATCACGATCTTCTCGACGGTGCATTCTACCCGCGACGGTGGCAGATGGGCGATGATCTCGTCGGGATATCGGTCGTTCGCGGCAAGGAAGGCTCGAACCCTGCCCTCGGTCGGCGGAATCAGCGGCAGCCCGTCGCCCCAGCCCTTGTCCATGGCGAAGGCGTTGAACGCCTCGATATTGAGGTCGACCTCGTGTTTCGGGCTAACTAGCCAAGCGACTTCGCAGCCCTGATCGCCGCAGTGGCGGCCTTCCAGTTGCTTAGCGACTGGCTTGGGATGGTCGGAGCGCGGTCGGATGGTCACGACATTCATTGGGCGGCCACCTGAAGGGCTTGCGTCGCGCCGATCGCGTCAAGCATTGGCCGATAGTGCTCATCCGCCACTGCGAGGACCTCGTCCTGTTCCCGTTCGTTGAGCGGGTAAGGCAGCGCATGGACCCGCAGCCCTGAGCGGCCGCCGCGTGCCGCGATTTCGTGAGCGAAGGCTTCGAAATTCTTCGTCGCAATCGCGATGGTTGGAATGCCGGTTGCGGCCGCCACGAGCGAATCCCGGATCGTCCAGCCCGTGCAGGAACCACAATTTGCGAGCCCGACGATTGCGCCGTCGAGCGTGGCGAGCCACTCGCCAAGTTCCTTGGCGGCACGTTCACCTTCGGCTCCGGAGCGGTCGGTGGAGCGCCAGAAGGTTACGTCAGCGCCAGCGGCTCGCAAGCGATCAGCCCAGTCCGCGCTGATCCAATCCCACGACCGCCAGATCCGATCCACGCGAAATCCGATGCGTTTGCCGGAGACCTCGCCCAGGCCCGGTCCGGTGCTGGCGATGTCGTCGTCTCGTGCCGCGCTCGGGTCAAGCACCATTCCTCTCACCATTTTTCGGCCTCTGAACCCTATTTATGATGTAGTCACAGAGTTGCACACTTAGTTTGCCGCGTCCAATGCATTAGGTGTGAGAATTTTATGAGGATCATGCATATGCTGGAATTGAGAAGCTTGCGGCACCTTGTCGTGCTCGCCCGCAAGCTGAACTATGTCCGGGCGGCAGATGAACTGGGAATCACCCAACCCGCGCTGAGCCGCTCCATTCAGGCGCTCGAGCAGAACCTTTCGGTCAAACTCTTCGACCGAAATCGCGGCGGCGTTAGCCTGACGCCGCAGGGCCGGATTATGGCTGATCGCGCGAAGTTGCTGCTCTTCGACGCCGAAGACCTGGAGCGCCAATCAAGGATGTTTGCCACCGGCGAAGCCGGCAAAATCCGTTTCGGCATGGCTCCCATGGCGGCTCAGGCTCTGCTGCAACCAATACTTTCGGAAAAGCTGAAAAATACCCCCGCCGTGGTCAACGAAGTGGTTGTGCGGGACGTCGAGGAACTCTGGAGCCTGCTACTGTTCGGAGAGATCGAGTTTTTCGTCAGTCCCAACCGGCCCCTCCACGACCTTTCCCAAGCGCACGTGGAGCAACTCGGCGAGTTTCCGCTCAGTCTGATCGTTCGTGCCGGCCATCCATTTCTTGCTCCCGCGCCCGAGCCCGCCCGATTTCCACTGCTCAGGTCGACCTGGACCGGCGTATTGGTTCCGAATGAACTGGAGCCGATCATTCTTGGCCCGCCCAACGTAATTGAAGACTTTGCGGTGCTTGCGCAACTTACCTTGTCCACCGATGCCCTATGGCTGTCGTCCGCATTCGCCATTCGGGACAAGATCGAGGACGGATCCCTGGTAGAATACTTTCGCGCCAGGCCGCGGATCGAGGTCGCCTTGTACACGCTGAAACGTCGCAGCCGGTCACCCGTGGCGGAAGAACTGATTTCAGCATGTCACGAACAGGTGAGAAGATTGGCGATGGAGCACGCGTGACCGATGCACTGCGTCTGTCCGCGAACCAGCAGATCTAGCCATCGAGGCCGCCGCCGGACCGTGATCAGAAGCAAGCGCGATTGCGGGCTTCCCGCAAGGAAGGGAACGTGATGCTGGCCGGCGGCAATGTCAGCCGCTCTGCGTTGTTCGTGCGGGGTGAATGGCCGGCAGTCGGGTTCCGGCCATGGCCAGCAGCAGGACACCTCGAAGAACCGCTTGCTTGGGGGGCGATAGCGAGGGTGTGATCCATGAGCCGCAATCGGGCTGGTACGGCGGTGTGTTCTTCGGTGATTTCCATGTCGCGGCGGCGCTTGGGGTCGGTTTTGGCATCAAGCAGGCGCAGTTCGTCCCTCAAGCCAGGTCAGGCGCTGGAAGTTATAGACCAGGTTGGCCATGCCGATCTTGATGGTGGCGCGGGCGATGCCGATGGTGCGCACGAC
>JAGWUW010000431.1 GCA_028868235.1 Betaproteobacteria bacterium
GATACCGCCGCGCAGCAATTCGCTCTTTTTGACTTCGCTGCCCAGTGCCGCCAGTCGCTTCTTCAACGCGCCGATGTGGGCATACTCAGCTTCGGGCATGGCATAGCTGTCGCGGATCAGCTTGATTTTTTTCGTCTTGACAGGCTTCCCCTGTTTGGCTGGTTTGTCGACCGCAGATGCGTCCTGCTTTATGAATTTCGGTTGGTCATACTTGATGGCCTGGGCCTTGACCAGGGCATCAGCGAGAACTTTCTGGTGCTTGGCGACCGTTTGCTCCACAGCGCTCGGTTTGCGCGGGGCGCGTGCTTTGGCGGTTGTTGCGGGGGGCGTGGCCGATGCAGCCGGGCGGGTGGCCTCCGGTTTCGCTTCAGCAGCAAGTGACTCGTTTTCCGCCCTGGGGGCGGTGCGTGGCACCAGTTTCCTCGGCGCCTTGGCGGTACTGCCCGGTTTGGTTAGCGGTTTTTTGACGCTTTCGTTCATGGTGTGCTCTCCCTGAAAACAGTATGGCTAGTTTAGTCATTTGGTATCGCTGGGAAGTTAAACTTTTGTGAACATTTGGCTCGGCGCCGAGAGAGTAAAATGCGCGCCAAACCCTTCAGGAGCAACAGCATGACTCAGGACGAACTCAAACAAGCCGTCGCCCAGGCCGCCGCCGATTATGTGGCGCAGACAGCCCCGGCCGGTAGCATCATCGGCGTCGGTACCGGTTCGACGGCGAATTTTTTCATCGATGCGCTGGCTGCCTTCAAGGACCGCTACAAGGGCGCGGTAGCCAGTTCCGAAGCCACACGAAAGCGTCTTGAGGGCCATGGCATCGCCGTCTTCGACCTTAATGACGTGACCGACATTCCGGTCTATGTCGATGGGGCCGATGAAATCGATGGCGGTCTCAATATGATCAAGGGCGGTGGTGGCGCATTGACCCGCGAGAAGATCGTCGCCGCCGTGGCGCGTGAATTCGTCTGCATCTGCGATGCCTCCAAGCTGGTGGACGTTATGGGCAAGTTCCCGCTGCCGGTTGAGGTGATTCCCATGGCGCGCGAGCATGTCGCCCGCGAGCTGGCCAAACTGGGCGGTACGCCGGTGCTACGCGAAGGCTTCATTACTGACAACGGCAATGTCATCCTCGACGTCAAGGGGTTGGCGATCACCGATCCCAAGGAGTTGGAAGCACAGGTCAACCAGATCACTGGCGTTGTCACCAATGGTCTGTTCGCCCTACGTCCCGCCAATTTGCTGTTGCTCGCTACGGCTGACGGGGTCAGGACGATTCGTTAGTCGGCGGGTTGTCATCGCAGCAGGCTAAATTGCGTGTCTTGCACTTCTATCGGAGATTGCCGTGTTTCTGTCCGCCCATGAAATTGCGCTAGGTCGCGAACGCGCGTTGAACAACTTGCTGGAGTTTTCAACGGCTTGGATCGAGGCAGGGCATGGTCTGTCGGCGGCAGTTGCGGCAGCGGGGCGTAGCGGTATCGAGCAGGGAAGCCGACGGTGGTCGCTGTTCGATGCGGCGCAGCCCGCAGCCATTCTGCAAATGCCGGCTAGCCTGTGGCTGGGGCATCTGGCGGGGGCTGCGCGATTACTCGATGAAGCGCTGTTTATCCTCGGTGAAACGCAAAAGGCTGTCATCCGCAGCACCGAAGTGCAGGTGCGCATACTCGATTCCATGGCCATTGCAGCGATCGACCGTGCCAGCAAGACCAGTCCGTGGGAGGCGGAAGTAGCGCTCTCGGCCATGAGAAACTCGCTGCAGTCGGCCGAGCAAACGCTGCACGACATGAGCGAGGTCGCCATCGAGACCATCGTCCGTGCGGAAAACGAAGGTCATCAGGCGGCAGCGGCACTATCCGCCACCGGTCCGGCGGCGAGCAAGGCTGGTTAGGCTTTGATTGGACGTACCTTGCTAGCGGCCTGCTTGGCCCGTTCACGGGCCTGATCGGTGTCGTCGCCGTTGGCCACGGCGACGCCCATACGGCGCTTGACGAAGGATTCCGGCTTGCCGAACAGGCGAAGGTCGGCGCGAGGCACAGCCAGGGCTTCGGCTAATCCTTCGAAGGCAATCCCCTGTTCTTCCATGCCACCGTAGATGACCGCCGAGGCGCCCGGCTCGCGTAGAGCGGTGTCGACCGGCAGACCCAGGATGGCACGCGCATGCAGTTCGAATTCCGAGAAGCGTTGGGAACAGAGGGTGACCAGCCCGGTATCGTGTGGCCGCGGGCTGACTTCCGAGAACCAGACCATGTCGCCCTTGACGAAAAGTTCGACGCCGAACAGGCCGCGCCCGCCAAGGTTACCGGTCACGGCGGCGGCGATATCCTGCGCCCGTAGCAGGGCCGCCGGGGTCATCGCCTGCGGTTGCCATGATTCGACGTAGTCGCCGGCAACCTGGATATGGCCGATCGGTTCGCAGAAGTGAGTGACTACTTCGCCGGCCATGTTGCGGGCGCGCACGGTGAGCAAGGT
>JAGWUW010000432.1 GCA_028868235.1 Betaproteobacteria bacterium
TATCGAACACCCGCTGGCACAGGTGCTCAGAGCGTTTCGCGATGAAGGTCGCGTCCCAACGGAGCCCGGCCTGGCCTCGGAAAGCCAACGGAGCCAAGTGAGAGAGATAGTTCGAAGCCGCGACAAGGGCCGACAGGCCGGGCGGCACACTGCCGATGCCCAGAGCGACGGCCAAAGCCGCCCCGGTCGGGCCAGCGGCCGTCGATCCCGGCATGGTGAGGTTCCAGTAGTAGAAGACCTTGTCCGGCCATTCTGAGTAGATCGATGAGTTCACCGGGCCAGAAAGCAGCGTCAGGTTGCCCAACTTGTCGACGACCGAGTAATTGCCGGGGTAGATCGTTGCGTCGAAATGGCTGCCGAACTTGATCAGCGATGGTTTTTCGCGGGTGGCGACGTGCTCGATGACTTCATAGCTGCTTGCGTGCCATACGCGGCAGTTCAACAAGTCGGCCGAGTTCGGCATTCCGTTGGTGAAGAGGCCCTCATTGCCAGCGGAGATGTCGGGCGCGGCATCGTGAGCCGACGCGAACAAGGCAAACCGGCAAACCGCCTTGCGGGAATACCAGGCGTTCTCTTTCGCCAGGTCGACCCAAATATGCCTAGCGTTGGCCTGATTGCCCGCGTCATAGATCTTTTGATTTTCCAACGCGGTCCGGAACGCAGCCTTCACGAATGCCGCGTTCTGGTTGCCAGCGCCGTTAGCGAAGGAAATGTTGCCCGCCGCAGACTGGAACAGAGCCCGGTAGTCCGAATCAGGGAAGCGTCCCTGCTGGGCTCCCATGTAGAGGGTGAAAAATGCGGCTGTCGCCTCGCACACCTCGACAAATTCAGTAGCTGCAGCCGTTTTAGCGGCGGCGTTCGTCTGGGCCCGGAGAAGCTTGGAGTAGAAGACGCTGATCACCGAGTGGGCGAATCCGTGCCCCGCGTCGCGCAAGTAGAAAACGCATAACGCGGCGCGGTCCGCTTGCGGCGGCGTGAGGCCTTTTGCTTGCAGCTCGCCAACTAGGCCGAACGAGAGGGAATTCTTCGGGGATCTTCTTGGTTTGATAAACGACTTGAAGTATTCAGCCTGCTCCGCGATGCACCTAATGAAATCGACCGACTGCGAAGTGGGAAGACCCGAGGTAAGCGACTTTTCAAGGGTGTCTGTCAGCCAGTCCCGCTCTTCGCTGAATCGACGGCTGCACTCCATCCCATTGAAGACCAACGCCGAAGACACGATCACCTTGTCCGTTAGCTCTTCTTTGTCTGACGAATTGCTCTCGCTCTCGAAGACCGTTTCGATTCGATCAACCTGTGGCTTGATCGCCGTCGAATAACCCGTGCCCCATGTCTTCACGATCTGAGGCTTGAACACCTCGAAGGCAGTCAGCGGCGTCCCCGTCGCATTCAGAGACTGGAACATGTCGAAGGCCAGGCCCAAATCAAGGCACTCGATGACCACAAGGTGGCACGAGTTCTTCAGGAACGAGCAAACCGCCAGCAGCAGCATGCCCCCGCAGTAAGCCGCTTGTGCGTCGGAGCTGAGGGCACTTATATTCGTCCAGTTTGGCGGATAGGCCATAAAGCTGGACAGGCTGCCATCGGTCACAGAGTTGGCGGACAGGAGCCCGGTGGCGAGCGTCACGTCAGCCGAGTCAATCTGGCCGGAGATCTTTTCCCTAAATGCGTTGAGCACCGAGGCCACCCGCTCATCCGTCTCAATGGCGTCGAGCGCATTCCCTGCGATGAACTTGGACAGGAAGCTCGAAGTGTTGGAGCGGTAGAACATGTTGATGTCACCGCTGAGCGTCCACTGATCGGACACCGGATTCGCCGACACATCGCCCGCCCTGATGATCTTGGGCTTCAACTTTGGCTGGGCGCCGGTTTTGGTGATCTCCACCGAATAGAAGCGATGGATGTTCGGGAGTTCATCCGTCAGCTCGGTGGCCAGCTTGTCGAATTCAGGTGCTGCCCCGGAATAGGACTTGAGCTTCGCCACCGTGATGCCGATCTGCTCGGCGATCACGCAGGCCAGCATTGCGATCGAGGTGATGCGCTGCTGGCCGTCGACGACGTTGGCCACCTTGGTCAACAGATTCGGCGTATCCCAATGGACGCCCGTCTGCACGGTCTTCTCGTCATGGAGAATGACGGTGCCCAGAAAGATGCTGTTGTTGGGCTTGGTCAACGTGCGCTTGATGCTCGAGAAGATGTCCTCGATCAGCTTCGTGGCGTTCTCTTCGTCCCACGAGTAGTTGCGCTGGTAGTAAGGGACAAAGAAGCCGCGCCCGCTCTGTGAAAAGAAGTCCAGCAGGCTGGCCGCGTCGTGCTTGAAAGGTTGCGCCATAACGATCTTCCTGAATTATTGATTTGAGTTGTCTGCGCGAATTGCCGCAACTGCGGCTTCGATCTCCTGATCCGACAAGAACGGGGCTTGCGCGAAGACTAAGCCTTGCTCGCCGTTGAGCTTTGCGGCCA
>JAGWUW010000433.1 GCA_028868235.1 Betaproteobacteria bacterium
AATTCATCAAGGCCTAGCCGACGGGCAGTGCGAAAGGCGGCATGTAACTGCTGCCAGAGGCCGACTGGGGTCGGCGAGGCGATCATATGGGCGATCCGCACTTGCCAAGAAATGGCATGCATGGCGCGGCGCAGTGAGGTGTGCGGGAGGCGCGGCGAACTGTCACCTAAGGGGTCGAACAGCTCAGCGAGTGTGTTGAAGTAATCCTGAGTCAGCGTTTCCAGTATATCCAGCAAGGTTCGGACTCGTTGCCGCATCTTCCGGGAGATTGGTAGAGTCACCTCGTTAAGTCGGGGTAGCTCAGCCTTGGCGACGCGCTGGGTCTGACCGTAGAGTAGGTCGAGCAGTTTTAGCCGCTGCGGGCATGGGAGTGGCGTGTCGCGCAGGAGGAGCAGTTGCCGGTAGAGTTGGTCAGCATCCTCCGCTCCGGTGCGTCCATGGGCCAAAGCCAACCATTCAAGAATACTCTTGATGTTGGATTCCGGATTGGTTGCTGAGGGATTGTCCGACCTGCGGTTCATAGGAATCGCAGAATAACAAAAATTCACATTTTTGCCATTGCCGCCGGTCGGTTCCGAACGGTCGGCTACAAAAAGCCTACTCATTGCTGCCCTAAGTGGCTTGTTTTTCCTTGATAAAGGGATATAATCTCCGGTCTTTTTTCCTGCTAACGAAAGTATTCTCATGGTTGTTATCCGTCTTGCCCGTGGTGGCGCCAAGAAGCGTCCGTTCTACAACATGGTTGTTACCGATTCCCGTAACCGTCGTGACGGCCGTTTCGTCGAGCGTATCGGCTTCTACAACCCGGTTGCTTCCGGCAATGCCGAGGGCCTGCGTATCGCTACCGACCGTCTGGAGCATTGGCTGAAGAACGGTGCCCAGCTGTCGCCGACCGTTGCTCGTCTGGTCAAGCAAAACGCCGCCAAGGCTGCCTAAGTCGTTTTGGATTTGAGTAGCAACGATATCGTCGTTTTGGGTCGTTTGGCCGACCCCTACGGGATTCGGGGCTGGCTCAGGTTGTACCCCTTTGGGGATGATCCGCTGGATTGGTCTGGAATGCCGGTCTGGTGGGTTGCCAGGGAAGGCGAGCCGTGGCGTGAGGTCAAGCTAAAAGGCTTGAAGGCTCACGGTGACGGGTTGGTGGTGCTACTTGATGGCATTGCCGATCGCACGGCTGCCGAAGCCATGAAAGGGGTGTTGGTTGGCGCGCCGCATGGTGCGTTGCCGGCAACCGATGAAGGCGAGTTCTACTGGGGTGATCTGATCGGTCTGGAGGTCGTCAATACCGCGGACGAGAAGCTAGGCAAGGTTGTCGGGTTAATCGAAACAGGCGCCAATGACGTGCTGCGTGTCGTTGACGAGAAAGGCGCCGAACGCTTGCTGCCGTTTGTATCGGCGGTGGTGCTGGCGGTAGATAAGGAAGCAGGACTGATCCGCGTTGAGTGGGGCAGCGACTGGTGATTCGGTTCGACTGCGTGACCATCTTCCCGGAGATGTTTGCGGCGGTAACGCAGAGTGGTATCACCCGTCGGGCGCTGGAAGAGCAGCGCTGGGTATGGCAAGGCTGGAATCCACGCGATTTCGCCGACAATGCCTGGCGACGGGTCGATGATCGCCCCTTCGGCGGCGGGCCGGGCATGCTGATGCAGCCAGGTCCCCTCGAAAAGGCGGTCAATGCCGCGAAGCTGCAGCAGCGCGAGGCGGGCCTGGCCAAAAGCAGGGTCATCTACCTCTCGCCGCAAGGCGCGTCGCTCACCCATGAACGGGTGATGCAGTTGGCGACTGGCGATGAAGGCTTGATCCTTCTGTGCGGCCGTTATGAAGGAATTGACGAGCGTCTGATCGAGCGCTGTGTCGATGAAGAAATTTCGATCGGAGATTTTGTGCTCTCCGGCGGCGAGTTGCCGGCGATGGTGTTGATCGATGCCGTCGTCCGCCAGTTGCCGGGCGTGCTCGGAGATGCCGCTTCGGCGGTGGAAGATTCGTTTGTCGGTGGTTTGCTGGACTGTCCGCACTACACCCGCCCGGAGATTTACGAGGGCGAGGCGGTGCCGGAGGTGTTGATGTCCGGCGACCACAAAAGAATTCGTCGCTGGCGGCTGAAACAGTCGCTGGCGCGAACCCGGAAGCGCCGGCCGGATTTGCTGGCGCACCGCGCGTTGAGCGCGGAAGAAACGCAACTCCTCACGGAAATTTCCGGAGAGGAGCAATGCGGTGAGTAAGTGTTTATAAATTTAAGGATCTCACATGAACCTGATTCAACAACTCGAGCAAGAAGAAATGGCCCGCGTCAGCGCTGGCAAGACCATTCCCGAATTCGCCCCGGGCGACACCGTCGTCGTTCAGGTGAAGGTCAAGGAAGGTACCCGCGAGCGTCTGCAGGCTTACGAAGGCGTGGTTATCGCCAAGCGTAACCGTGGCCTGAACTCCAACTTCATCGTCCGCAAGATCTCTTCCGGC
>JAGWUW010000434.1 GCA_028868235.1 Betaproteobacteria bacterium
CTGATCGGGTAGGCGCCTTTATTGCTGACCGCCTTGCGCCGGATGCTCCGATTTCGGTTGGATTGTCCGGTGGTTGCGATTCGGTGGTGCTGCTTCATCTGGTCGCCGGTTTGAAGTTGCCGGGGCACCTGCAGGCCATCCATGTTCATCACGGCTTGTCACCGAATGCTGACATCTGGGCTGATTTCTGTCGCGACTACTGCCGCAATCTAGGGGTGAGATTCGCTATCCGCCGTGTAAATGTTGATGGTGGATCAGGATTTGGCCTTGAGGCCGCCGCTCGCAATGCACGTTATGCGGTATTCGCCGAACTGGCCAAGGGCAATTTGTTACTCGCTCACCACCGTGGTGATCAGGCGGAAACCGTGCTTTTCAATCTGCTGCGCGGAGCAGGGGTGACGGGGGCGGCGGGTATTCCGGTCGAACGATTTTGGCATGGCCTTCGGTTGTTGAGGCCGCTGCTCGGCATCCCTCGTAGCGATATCGAAGCGTATGCAAATGCCGTCGGACTGGTCTGGATAAACGATGAAAGCAATGCCGACACCGCATTGACGCGTAACTTCCTCCGCCATGAGGCACTGGTTGGCCTGAGTCGGCGCTTTCCTGCAGCAGAAGCTTCTCTGGCGCAGGCCGCGGCGAATTTTGCCGAGGCGACGGCCTTGCTTGATGATCTGGCGGAATTCGACTGGCACCAGGTTGGCGACGGCACCTCAGCGAAAATGGCCGCGTTGCGTTGTCTAGCGCTCCCTCGTCTCAAGAATCTCCTACGTTATCGTCTGCGCAGCCTGGGATGGCAGGTGCCGGTTGCCTCTCGTCTCGATGAGTTTTCTCGGCAATTACATGGGGCTGCACCCGATCGTCATCCGGAGCTGAGCCTACCTGATGGCAAGATGCAGGTGGCGGGCGGTAGGCTACATTGGTTGTCCCGAAAATAACAAACTGTTACCAAGCGCCTTTCCGCGGCGAATAGCCTTCAGTTACAATCAAAGAATTACTTTATTCATATACAGGCCATGATTACCGGATCCATTGTCGCCATCGTTACGCCCATGCATGAGGATGGCAGCCTCGATTTGAGCGCTTTCCGCAACCTGCTCGACTTCCATGTTCAGGAAGGCACTGACGCCATCGTGGTGGTCGGCACGACCGGCGAGTCGCCGACGGTCAATGTTGAGGAGCATTGCGAGCTGATCAAGGTCGCGGTCAATCACATCGCCGGCCGTATTCCGGTCATCGCCGGCACCGGCGGTAATTCGACGTCGGAAGCCATCGAACTGACCGAGTTCGCCAAGAAGGCCGGCGCCGACATGTCGCTGTCGGTGGTGCCCTACTACAACCGGCCGACCCAGGAAGGCATGTATCGCCACTTCAAGGCCATCGCCGAAGCCGTCGAGCTGCCCATCCTGCTCTATAACGTGCCGGGCCGCACCGTGGCCGACATGTCTAACGACACCATCCTGCGCCTGGCGCAGGTGCCGGGCATCGTCGGCGTCAAGGATGCGACCGGTAACCTGGATCGCGCCTGCGACCTGATCGCCCGGGCGCCCAAGGAATTCGGCCTGTACACCGGCGACGACATGACGGCCGTGGCTTCCATCGCCCTCGGTTTCCATGGCGACATCTCGGTGACCGCCAACGTTGCGCCGCGCCTGATGCACGAAATGTGCGTTGCCGCCCGCAATGGCGACATCGCCAAGGCCCGTGAAATCCACTTCAAGCTGCTCGCGCTGCATCGCGACCTGTTCTGCGAAGCCAACCCGATCCCGGTCAAGTGGGCGGTGCACAAGCTCGGCCTGATGCCCAACGGCATCCGTCTGCCCCTGACCACCCTGTCCGAGGCCAGCCAGCCTCGCGTTCTGGCTGCACTGCGCCAGGCCGGCCTGATCGCCTGACCCCGGAGTACTAGAAACATGAATCGTCGGCTTTCCGGCCTCTCCCTCTCCCTGCTCGCCGTGGTGCTGGCCGGCTGCAGCATGCTTCCCGAATCGCGCAAGATCGAATACAAGTCCGCCGGCAAGGCGCCAACGCTGGAAGTGCCGCCCGATCTGTCGCAGATCGCCCGTGACGACAAGTACCTGGTGCCCGATGCGGCAGGCAAGGGCAGTGCCACCTTCTCCGCCTACAGTGCAGACCGTACGCCGCAGGCCCAGGCACATAATTCCGTCGTTCTGCCCGAGGTCGACAAGGTGCGCGTCGAGCGCTCAGGCAACCAGCGCTGGCTGGTCGTCGCCGCACCCGCCGACAAGCTGTGGGATACGGTCAAGGATTTCTGGCAGGAAACCGGCTTCATCATCAACGTCGAACGACCGGAAGCCGGCGTGATGGAAACCGACTGGGCGGAAAACCGCGCCAAGATTGGGCAGGATTTCATCCGCAGTACGCTCGGCTATTTGCTCGATTCGCTGTATTCGACCGGCGAGCGCGACAAATTCCGTACCCGCTTCGAGCCGGGCAC
>JAGWUW010000435.1 GCA_028868235.1 Betaproteobacteria bacterium
TTTGCCGGTGTTCGGGCCGCGGTCATTCAGACCTTCTACGAAGTGATGGCGGCCCAGGAGCGTTTGCGCTTGGCGCAAAGTTCGATGGAGCTGGCTAACCGAGGTCTGGATGTCGCTTCACGTCGAGTCACTGCCGGGAAGGTCTCCCCAGTCGAGGAAACTCGTGCGCGTGTTGCGGCTTCAAGCGCTCGGATCGAACTGAATCAGGCAACTGCCGATCTGCAAAACGCCCGACGTCGGCTGTCTTCCCTGTGGGGCAATCCAAGCCCGCGCTTTACGGTAGCCGCCGGCGAGCTTGAAATTCTGCCTGCGCTACCGTCTCTGGCCAATCTGAACGAGCGCCTTCTGAATGCCCCAGAGGCGGTTCGTGCCAAACAGGAAGTCAGCCGCCGTGAAGCCATGCTCAAGCTTGAGGAAAGCAAACGCTACCCAGACTTAATCGTTCGTGGCGGCGTACAAAAGAGCGAAGCCACCAATGAGCGTGTGAATGTCTTTGGCATTGCCATGGCCATTCCAATCTTCGATCGAAATCAAGGCAACATCGCCGAAGCCCGTATCCGCGCGACGCAAGCACGCGACGAGCAGACCGCTACCGATGTACGCCTGCGCTCCGACCTGGCGCAAGCCCATCAACGCTTGACTGCGGCCCTGCAGGAGGTCTCGGATATCCAGAAGGAAATCCTGCCAGGCGCCCAAAGCGCACTGGATGCCACGACTCGCGGCTTCGAGCTGGGCAAGTTCAACTTCCTCGACGTTCTCGACGCTCAGCGCACGCTGTTCCTCGCCCGTGGCCAATACGTCCGCGCATTGGGGGATGTGCAGCGCAACGTCGCCGATGTCGAAGCCATCCTTGGGCCACAGGGCTCTTCTCTATTCACCTCGCCCCAAGGCAAGGAATAAGGATCGAACATGAAAAAGAATCAGAAAACCGCCATTTTGGGCATCGTCGCAGTCACATTCGTCCTGTCCATCCTGGTGTTTGTGACCACCGGTAATTCGCCCGCCGGCGGTGAAGGCGCTGCGGAAAGCCAAGAACACAGCGAACAGGAAAAGAAGGAAGGTAAGCATGGCGATGAAAAGCCTGAAGAGGCTGAAGCCATTGTCCTGACGGAAGCGCAAATCACCTCTGCCGGCATTGTGGTCGCGACGACTGGTCCAGGCAAAGTCGTCACCACCTTGACCTTGCCGGGTGAGATTCGCTTCAACCAGGATCGCACCTCGCACATCGTTCCCCGCGTCGACGGCATCGCCGAGTCAGTGACCGCCGAGCTGGGCCAGAAGGTCAAAAAGGACCAAGTGTTGGCTGTGCTGGCTAGCACCAGCGTTTCCGAACTCCGCAGCGAGTCGATGGCGGCGCAAAAGCGCTTGGCATTGGCAAAGACGACCTACGAACGAGAAAAGAAGCTCTGGGAAGACAAGATCTCGGCGGAGCAAGACTATCTGCAAGCCCGTCAAGCGCTCCAGGAAGCCGAAATCGCCGCCCAGAACGCCAGCCAAAAACTGCGGGCGCTCGGCGCCGGCGGCGAAGCCAAAGGCGGTCTCAACCGCTTTGAGCTACGTGCGCCGTTCGACGGCATGATCGTCGAGCGTCATCTATCGCTGGGCGAGGCCGTCCAAGCCAACGCCAATGTGATGACCCTGTCTGACCTGTCGACGGTGTGGGCCGAAATCGTGGTGTCGGCCAAGGATTTGAATACCGTCAAGGTCGGCACGACTGCGACGGTCAGAGCTGCCTCGTTCGAATCCCAGGCCCAAGGCAAGATTTCCTATGTGGGCGCCTTGCTGGGTGAGCAAACGCGTACGGCAACCGCGCGCGTGACGCTATCGAATCCCGATAATGCCTGGCGTCCTGGCTTGTTCGTCAATGTGGAAATCGTTTCCGGCGAGGTCAATGCGCCGGTGACCGTCAATGCCGAAGCGATCCAGAACATCGAGAACAAGAACATGGTGTTCGTGCGAACCGCAGAGGGCTTCAAGGCAGTACCTGTCGAAACAGGCCGCTCTGATGGGAAGGTTGTCGAAATCACCAAGGGCCTGGAAGCCGGTACACCCTATGCGTCCAAGGGCAGCTTCGTTCTCAAGTCAGAACTCGGCAAGGCTTCGGCCGAGCATGAGCACTAAGCGAGGAGCTACCCATGTTTGAACGCATTCTTCGCTTTGCGATAGACCATCGCTGGCTGGTGATGCTGGCCGTTGCCGGCATGGCGGCGCTCGGCATCTTTAGCTACAAAAAGCTGCCGATCGATGCCGTCCCTGATATCACCAATGTCCAGGTGCAGATCAACACGCGCGCATCGGGTTACTCGCCGCTGGAAACCGAACAACGGGCCACATACCCGATCGAAACCGCCATGGCCGGCTTGCCGCACCTCAAGCAAGTCCGCTCAATTTCCCGTTACGGCTTGTCGCAAGTCACGGTGATTTTCGAGGACGGCACGGACATCTACTTTGC
>JAGWUW010000436.1 GCA_028868235.1 Betaproteobacteria bacterium
ACGCGATCGCTGCCTGGACCTTTTCAAGCGTCAGCAAGTTGGCGGTGATCCTATGCCTTCGCCCAGGGCTTCGACTGCGAGCCGGTCTGGTGGATCTGATGGATCGCCTGCTCGGCACGCCGCATATCCTCTGCGCTGGCAGCGGTCGCCGCGATGGCAGGCATGCCAAGTGCAGAGGCAGGAACTGCCGCCTTCATCATGCGGTCGACGAAGTCTTCACCGAGGTTCTTGCGCAGCTCGGTCGGCATTTCGTCAAAGCTGCTGGCGCGCAAGTAAAGGCCGAAATCACGGCGAGCCTGTTCCAGCCACTTGTAGAAATTCGCGCTCTTCTTGGGCTCGCCGACCCACTTGTCAGCGAAGTTCTCGCTCGGATTGACAGGGTTAGCGACCCAAGCCACCCCGCCACGATCTTCAACATGGCGATCCATGGTCGTCAGGATGCTCTGCAAGGCGCCAGCGATTGTGGGTTCCTCGTTATAGGCATGAGCGGCCAGCGTTGTGATGATGATCGAGATCGGCCGGAATTCGCAATCACCGACGAACATGCAGTCGCGGTGCCGCTTGAGCAGCTGGATCGCGCGCTGAAGCGGCGTCTTGACCTTGTGGTCGGGGATCTGGTCGACGCTTGCGGAGACATGCGCCCGCTTGGCGTATGCCAGCTTGGCTTCATCGAGCCGCACCTTCATCCGGCCCCGAAACCAGGCCGCATACCCCGAAGGGTTGCTGAGCGGCCAATCGGCAGACGCGAGATCGTAATTCGGCAGAGTGGTATCGGTGATGGCAATGGCGTGACCGGTGAGGCCAGCGTCATTTGCCAGCGCCCGGAAACCCTTTTCGAGCAGCACACCCTGATAGTGCAGGGCGTCGAGTAGCGCAGGCAGAATGTCCATGTGAAACTGCGCGCCTGCGGCATAGTTCAGCGTCCAGCAGCGCCGCCCTTCGTCGGGGTCAGTCATGCTATGCGCCTCGGCATACAAGGCGACCTCGCGGCCCACCGCCTCCTTCAGGCTCTTCTGGGTGAAGTCTGCCTTCGTGGCTTCGAGGCAACAGACGAGATCGACGTCATATTCCTCGGCATCGATAAAGGGGCGCGTCACAGTGCCAAGCAGGAAGGACCCTTGTGGGGAAATGGCAGGCTTGAACTGCGCGATCTCGGATTCGGGACGATCAAGCCAGTTGCCGATGGCGTGGTAGCGGTTGCGCGCGTCCTCGAACTTGGACGGCGGAATGTCGAGCGCTTCGGCCATCCGTTCGAGGATGTCGTCATGCGATGTGGCAAGGTTCTTGCCGTAGATGGTCATAGCTTCACCTGTAAAAGGGCACGAATTCCTCGGCCGGCGCGCCGAAGAATTGCGGATGGAGGATCGGTTTCTGGATTCGCGCCTCAGCGAAGGCTCTGTCCTTCAGGCTGCGAATTCGGCGGGTATCGTCGAGGGAGTAAAAGCCGTCAGGCACGGGCTGGGAGACGCGGTAGATCGCCTTGCGATCATGGGGGTCACCGGTCAGGATCTGTGCGATGCCAAGCGATCCGTGCGATTGGCCTGCCATGAACATGCTGGCTATCTGCGGCGCGAGACGAGCGGCGCCGTAGGCTTCGTGTACAAGCTTGATGTCGTCGAGGCAGCCGATGCTCAGGACGCGGATTTCGTCAGCCGACCAGCCGAGCGTCGCCATGGCCTCAACGACCGCGATGCCGGTCGGGTTGTTGGCCCACATACCCCCATCGGCGAGTCCGACATCATTGGCCGTCACATGCTGAGCGAAATAGCTGGGCGCAGCGGCGGTAGCCAAGGCCGCGTCGATTGCGAGTTCCTTGTAGTCGGTCCTCAGGCGCGGATGGTGTGCCGTCTTGAAGATGTAGACGCCCTGCGTCTGCGGATGCCAGGCCGGAATGACCAGGCGCGTCTGGGCTTCGCCAAGCGTGCGATCTCCCAGCACACCGTGCAGCGCATCGCGAAGAGGCTGCGTGCAGTATTTCGGTCCCCAGAACAGCCAGTGACCTGTGCGCAGGTGACGGTCGATCCAGCCACCGAAGCCGCCGCGCGTTTGCGCGAAAATCGCCGGCCCCTGTTCTTCATAGAGCCTGAGAATGTCAGAAGCGTGTAAACCGAGGGCGAGGCCGATCGCAATGATACCGCCGGTCGAGGTTCCGGAGATCAGGTCGAAGTAGCGGCCAATGGGCTCGCCAAGGTCCTGTTCCAGGTTCGCAAGGAAAGCGGCCGGAAACGTGCCGCGGATACCACCACCGTCGATGGTCAGTATCCGCTTCACGGGCCTCTCCGCTGGCACGGGCATGATCGGCTCGCTCGCCATCTTCAGTGCTTCCGGTCCTTCGGCGGGCAGGGATCGTTGCCAGGGACGACAGTGTCCGAGTCGCGCCAGCGGCCATCGCGCCCCTGGATGCGAACTTCACCGCCACCCAAGTTGCGGACCGTTTGCTTGGC
>JAGWUW010000437.1 GCA_028868235.1 Betaproteobacteria bacterium
GCACTTTAGGAAAGACATGCAAGCTTTTGATCTTGCATGTCTTTTTTGTTTCAAATAGACTCAGGCATCTGTCGTAGGGCCAACATGGTGACACCCAAAATGAATGTATTGACTCGAGTCGGATCGCTGGGGTTGGCGCTCGTCGTTGCCGGCGCGCTCGTCAACGTGGCTCACGCGCAAACGCAGAATGCGGCTGAGCATACGACCCACGCACACCATGCCAAGGCCAAGTCGCACAAGGGCAAAGCCGGCAAATCAACCGGCAAGTCGAGTCATGCTCATCACGCGGTGGCGGCGACTCATCGGACGAAGGTGCATCCGTCGAAGGCAGCCGTCCATCCGGTCGTCCATGCGGATGCAGAGCCGGCCAAGGTGTCGTTCGGGCAGATGGCGGGCCTGCACAACACTCAGGATCCGTTGGCACTGAAGTCCAGCGTCGCCTACGTGCTGGACCAAGACACGAACGAAGTTCTGTTGAACAAGAACTCCGATGCCGTTCTGCCGATTGCCTCGATCACGAAGTTGATGACGGCGATGGTGGTCAACGAAGCGAATCTTCCGATGGATGAGACGCTGACGGTGGCGCAGGACGACGTCGATACCGAGAAGTTCAGCCGATCTCGCTTGAGGGTCGGGACCCAGTTGACCCGCGGTGAGATGCTCCATCTGGCGCTGATGTCGTCTGAAAACCGCGCGGCTCATGCCTTGGGGCGTTACTACCCGGGCGGGTTGACCGCCTTCGTGAGCGCGATGAATGCGAAGGCAAAGTCGCTGGGCATGAACGACACCCGGTATGTCGAGCCGACGGGCCTGTCCAGCCAGAACCAGTCCAGTGCGCGCGATCTGGCCACGCTGGTCAAGGCGGCGTACAAGGTGCCGTTGATCCGTGAACTGACGACCTCGCCGCAGTACGAAGTGGAAGTCGGCCACCGACCCATGGAGTTCCACACGACCAACCAGTTGGTGCGAAGCCCGGAATGGAACATCGGCCTGCAGAAGACCGGCTACATCACCGAGGCGGGGCAATGCATGGTGATGCAGGCGAAGCTCGCCGGCCGCAAGCTCATCATGGTGTTGCTGGATTCGGCAGGAAAATATTCCCGTATCGGCGATGCCGAGCGCATCCGCAAATGGCTGCTGACTGGTCAGCCTCAGGCTGCTGCGCACGGGATCCGGTCCACGGCCGGCTGATTGACGCAGCACGCAGCGCCTCGTTGAGGCGCCATCGGTCGCGCTAGAGCACCCCCGAGCTGCCGATGCCCTTGGTCGTTCAGGCGGCCGGCACCGGCCCGCGGTGTCCCAAAGCCGCCGAGATCTGCGCCGCGGTCGCCTTGACCCTCTCCAGCCACGACTCTTCCAGGCGGTCGGCAGGGGCTGAAACCGACAACCCTGCCACCAATTTGCCCTGGTCGTCGAAGATGCCGGCGGCCATGCACCGTACGCCGAGTTCGAGTTCCTCGTCGTCGCGCGCCAGCGCTTCGCGTTTGACGCGCAGCAACTCGCGCTCCAGCGAGGGGAGGTCGGTGAGGCTGTTGCGCGTGTGTCCGGTCAGCCCGGTTCGGGTGGCGTAGCTGCGCACGCGCTGCGGGTCGTCGAACGCCAGGAACAACTTGCCCACCGAGGTCAGGTGCAGCGGAGCCCGTCCGCCAATCGCCCGCACCACCTGCATGCCCGAGCGTTCGCTGTAGGCGCGTTCGATATAGACGATCTCGTCGCCCTGGCGCACCGACAGATTGACGGGCTGATGCGTGAGCTTGTGCAATTCGCGCATCGGCGCCAAAGCCGCGTCGCGGACATCCAGCCTGGCCTTGACCAGGTTGCCCAACTCCAGCAGGCGCATGCCCAGGCGATAACTGCCCGCCTCGGGGCGGTCCACGAGTCGGCCGGCGGCCAGATCGTTGAGAATCCGGTGCGCCGTGGACGGATGCAAGCCGGTTCGTTCGCTCAAATCCTTGAGCGCGACGGGATCTTGCTGGGCGGCCAGTTCGTCAAGAAGCGCGAAGGCGCGAGCAAGCACCTGGATGCTGGGAGTCTGTGCGTCTTTGCGGGCCATGGTGATCTCGTGGTCGTTTGGAATGCATTTTTACATGGCGAAATCGTTTCCGGGCACTGCGACCTCAATGGCGACGCCGGGTCTGCGGGATCAATCGATTCACAGGGTGGCGACGGCCGCCAAACCGGAGCGCACGGCGCCTTCCAGCGTGGCCGGATAGCGGCCCGCGATGTAGTCTCCTGCAACGGAAATGCCGGGCAGCGGTGCGCCGTCCGGGCGGAGCATGGCCGGCGTGCAGGAAAACGTCGCCCGCTGTTCGATTCGAATCGCGGCCACGTCGACCGGAGGCTGGTGGCCGAAGTGCCGATGCCATTGGGTGACGACCGCGTCGGCGATCGCCCGTCGCCCTTGTTCGACCCATTGGGCAGCGCCGCTGACGACCA
>JAGWUW010000438.1 GCA_028868235.1 Betaproteobacteria bacterium
CGCCGTTTGCGGTCTTTCCGCCGCCGGCGAGACGCTGAATATCATGACGCTTGGCGGATTGGCCCTCGCAGTCGGTATTCTCGTCGACGACGCCACCGTCACCATCGAAAACATCAACTGGCATCTCGAACAAGGCAAGACCGTCAGGGAGGCAATTCTCGATGGCGCCGAACAGATCGTGCAGCCTGCATTCGTCTCTTTGCTCTGTATTTGTATCGCTTTCGTGCCGATGTTCTTCCTGCCGGGCGTGGCGGGCTTCCTGTTCGCGCCAATGGCAAAAGCGGTCGTCTTTGCAATGATCGCGAGCTTCGTGCTGTCGCGCACGCTCGTGCCAACGCTGGGTAATTACCTGCTCCGCGACCATGCCAGCAGCCACACCGCAGAAATCATGATCGCGCATGATGCACAAGCTGGTCGGCCCAGGTCGCGCAACCCGCTACGCCGCTTGCAGCATGGCTTCGAACAGCGCTTCGAGTTGGCGCGAAGCTGGTACGTATCTGCGCTGGCACTCGCGCTGGCAAAGTACCGGACATTTCTGCCGGGCTTCCTGATCATCGTGTTGGCATCGTTCGCACTCGTGCCATTCCTCGGCCGCAACTTCTTCCCGACGGTCGACTCGGGACAAATCAGCATTCATGTCCGCGCTCCGGTCGGGACACGTCTGGAAGAAACGTCTGCACTGTTCGATCACATCGAGGATCGAATTCGTGCAAACCTTCCGCCCGGTGAAGTCGCGTCAATCGTCGACAACATCGGCCTGCCCGTTTCAGGCATCAATCGCGCCTATTCCAATACCGGCGGAATTGGACCGCAGGATGGTGACATTCTGGTGACGCTAAAGGAGGACCACGAGCCTACCCCCCGCCATGTCCAGAAGCTCAGGGAAGTGCTTCCGGCAAGCTTCCCCGGGACAATCTTTTCTTTCCTGCCGGCAGACATCGTCAGCCAGATCCTGAATTTCGGAGCCCCGGCCCCGATCGACGTGATGGTCACTGGCCCCGATGCCAAGGCGAACGAGGCCTACGCGCACGAGCTGGCAGGCCGCATGCGCCAGGTCGCAGGAATCGCCGACGTCAGGCTACAGCAGGCCAGCAACTATCCCCAATTGGCCTTCGACGTCGATCGCGCCCAGGCAGATCGGCTTGGCATTACCGAAAACGACGTCACGCGCTCGCTGTCGGTCAACCTGGCCGGCAGCTTCCAGGTCGCACCGAGCTTCTGGCTGAACCCGAAGAACGGCGTCTCCTATCCGATCGTGGTGCAAGCGCCTCAATACCGGACCGACAGCCTGTCAGCACTGGAGAATGTGACGGTGTCGGGTTCGGGAGCGGGCGGGAAGGCTAGCACCCAGATTCTCGGTGCCCTTGGAGCGCTTCGTCGCGAGCCGTCCGCGGCCGTTGTTTCGCATTATGCCGTGCAGCCGGCTTTCGATATCTACGCAACCACACAGCACCGCGATCTCGGTGCGGTGGCAGGTGATATCGACTCGATCCTTCAGGCCACTGCCCATGACCTGCCCAAGGGCGCCAGCGTCCATCTGCGCGGACAGGTCGAAACGATGAACACTGCGTTTTCCGGGCTTCTCCTTGGCCTTGCCGGAGCTATCGTGCTGATTTACCTACTGATCGTCGTCAACTTCCAGAACTGGGCTGACCCAGCGGTCATCATCTCGGCGCTCCCGGCCGCGCTAGCAGGCATCGTCTGGATGCTGTTCGCCACTGGCACGACGCTGTCAGTGCCCGCGTTGACCGGCGCCATCATGTGCATGGGCGTCGCAACCGCCAACTCCGTATTGGTGGTCAGCTTCGCGCGCGAACGCCTTGCAGCCACCGGTGATTCTCTCACGGCGGCACTCGAGGCCGGTTCGACCCGCTTCCGACCCGTTTTGATGACTGCGCTCGCGATGATCATTGGCATGGCACCCATGGCACTTGGACTTGGTGAAGGTGGTGAGCAGAATGCGCCGCTTGGACGTGCAGTGATCGGCGGTCTCGTGTTTGCAACGATTGCGACACTCGTGTTCGTGCCCGTGCTTTTCAACCTTGTCCATCGCCGTCGGGCTACACCCCCGTCCGTCCCGGCTCATACTGGAACTCCCCATCATGCTTGATCCGCTTCCCGAAACCGGCAACCCCCGCGGCCTCAAGCAGGCAGGAATCGCCACGGCCGTCATTGCCGCGCTGATTGTCGCCGGCGGCTTGTTCAGCCGGGCTTCCGACTCCGCCCGCGCGGCTCATTGGTCGCAGGCGCAGTCGATGCCAACCGTACATCTGGTGATGCCGACAACGGCTGGTCAGTCGCAAATCTTGACACTGCCTGGAACGCTGGAAGCCTGGAACACAGCGCACATTTTCGCGCGCGTGCCCGGCTACATCCATGCCTGGTATCGCGATATCGGCGCTTCCGTCGGCAATGGCACACCGCTGGGGG
>JAGWUW010000439.1 GCA_028868235.1 Betaproteobacteria bacterium
TACGACGCACTGGGCATGACCGACTTGCGCGACGACTCGCGCCGCGTGCTGGCCAAAACATGGCCTGATAGCGCGTTCTTGCGTTAAGCGCATACGCCTTAAAAAATGTCCGCTGTCAAGTCCTTTTTGATGGCGGACTGGACGCGAAAAACCTATATAAAGCAACAGTTTAGGGTGTTTTCCGGTGACTTCAGCCCACTGTAGATTTGTGGGCTGGGGGCCACATAGGAGCCTTGCGGTTGCGGGTCTCGGCGTGCCAGAGCGGGCAACATGCATGGAGCCGTAGGCTGCTTCCTTCGTAATCATATGCCACAGATGCATAGGACTGTCCCCCAAATGCGAACGCGCAGTTCGGAGACTGCGCGTTTAAGGGGGCTTTGGCACCGTGACTTCGCCTACGGCGGTGTTGCTTCTCGCTGGGGTGGTTTCCGCGACGCTGGCTTTGACGCGTCCCGTTTCTTGAATCCCCGATCTCCAGCAATGAACGTTTCCAGCATGTGCGGAATCAACGTCACCGCATCCACTGTTTCGCCGTAGGCCTGGGCGTGCAGCGCCGCATAGTGGTCGAGGTCGGCCTTCAAGCTGGCCGGGCACGTGAAGGTCAGCTTGGTGCTGGCACTGGATGGCAGCGGCCCGAGTCTCAGCTTCTTTGTAGGAGTGTTCATCGCGATCCCCCACGCACAAAGAAAAGTGGCTGATACGGCCTCAACACCAGATCCCGGTTGACGATGACGCGCACCGGCAAGCCGGGTCGCTCGGTCAGCGTCGGTTGGATATTCATGTTGCGCCGGGTCATCTCCTGGCCCACCTGGTTCACGCTGTCCTTTAGGCTGTCGCGCCCGGCGATGATCACGCGGTCGCCCCCGTTGCGATTCTCCGGTGCAGCCAGTTCGGCACCGACGCCAAGCAAGGTGCTCAGCGCAGCACCGGCAAAGACGCGATCCCAATGCCAATCAACGCCATCCTCCAGGCCCGCATAGCCGGCTGGATCGGTGCCGACCAGCTTGTCGAGTTGGAACGAAGACGTATCCGGTAGGATGACCCGGTTCCACACCACCTGCACACGGCTCTGACCATAGCTCACCTGGCTGTTGTATTTGCCCAGCAGGCGCGAGCCTTGCGGGATCAGCATGTACTTGCCGGTGGCCGTGTCATAGACCGGTTCCGTCACCGTGGCGATGACATCGCCCGGCAGGTCGGACTTGATGCCGGTCACCAGTGCGGCGGCGATGACCGTACCGGCCATGACCTGGTACGGCGATGCGGGCATTTGCAGGTTGCCGGAATTGCGGGTTTCCGTAGAACCAGCTTTGTTCAAAAATCCTTCCTTCTGATCCTGCCGGTTCTGCACGGCGGTGGGGTCAGCCGACTGCGCGGCAGTGGAAGCCGGCCCAGCCGCCATTGGGTCGAAGGCGGCATTCACCGCCACAGAGGCGGCAGGCGTAGCCTGCGCTGACGAGGAAGCGGCAAGCTTCTGACCACTAGACCGGAAGAACACCGACGAAGCCGCCGCTTCCTCGGCCTGCTTCAAGCGCGCCAGGCGTTCAGCTTCCGCGGGATCACGGCCCGATTGCGGGGCACCGTAGACTTGTGATTTCTGCTCGGCCTTGTGGATCGGCCCGCCCAGATCGCCCGGCAATGGCGCGCCGAGTTGCGGCACTGTGGCTGGCAGGGTCGACGGCAGCTTGGAATAGTCGGCTGGCAGTTGATCCAGCCCCTCGGAGCGCGACACCCGATCGACGTTGAACAGTTCCCTCTGGTCGCCAGCGCCACGGCGCTGCGTCGATTGCAGCGACCAGATGGTGCCGCCGAGCACGGCGGTCGCCAGCCCGCCAACGAGGACCGCCAGCATGCGCCGGTTCAGGCGCGTAACTGGACGCGGCTGGGCACGCAATGTCACGTTCTCGGGAGCCACCTTGGGCGGCACATCTGACACTGGAGTGCCAGGGGCATTGTTCGCTTGGCTCATGGTCAGTTCCTCCGCGTCCCGCTCGCAACTCCATCCGTGCGCTCGATACGCACCACGTCGCCCTTGTCAGCGCCCAGACGCAGTTCGGCGGCGCCGAACAGCCGATCCACGATGTAATACGGCGACCGGAAGCGGTAGTTCACCAGTTGCCCATCACCTTGCGCACCGATGACGAACAGCGGCGGCAGTTCGCCCTGCGCGATGCTGCCGGGAAACTGGATATAGACCTTCTCGCCATCATCGAAGGCACGCAAGGGCTTCCACGGCGGATTGCTACCCGTGATGGCGTAGCGGAAGCGAATTTTCTCCAGCGACAAACCAGCCTCCACCGGCGCGGCAACCTGCGCCGCCTGCGACTGGCGCTGCAAGGCCAGCATGCGGTCCTTCGGATAGTCCCAGGACACCGAGGCCATCCATGCCTTCTCGGTCGAGGTCAATTCAATCAGGTAGGTA
>JAGWUW010000440.1 GCA_028868235.1 Betaproteobacteria bacterium
CTATCGTTTGGTGACGGACAAAAAGCCATCAGCGGCAATGATCGGTTGATCCATGATGCTGCGAGGACTGGTACGGTCAACGATATACAGCGAATTCTAAAAAATACACCGAGTGAACGTGACGCCACGAATACCCATGGCTCACAACCTATCCATTTTGCGGCATACAACTCCGACTCGGGACCGCTGAAGCTCTTGCTTGCCGCTGGCGCAAATCCGAACGCAAAGGATATCGACGGGGTAACGCCTCTTCAGATGGCTGCTTTTGCCCGTAACGCGGGGAATGCACGCTTGTTGCTGGAAGCGGGAGCTGATCCTAAAGCTAAAGACAACGGAGGGCGCGACGTGCTAGCAATCGCCCACGAGGTCTTGGCAAACGAAGTGGCTGGTGAAGTGTCTCTATGGATACTTAAAGGTTGCCAGCCCAAAAAGCCGTGCTGAGTTATGGTTGAGATGAACGCTCGCCAAACTCGGGGTTTCGAACACGGCTTCGCCCCGTATTACCCAAATTATGGGTGCACCGGTTTGAATACCGGTCTTGACTGAAAATCTCCGGCTTATCCTTAAGAAAACCCAAGAATTTCACCAAATTCAGCGAAAGATTTTACAGCTTTTGTGTGAGGCGTTTGCCTCAGCTTCGCTTTTTATTTTTTGCCGGTTTTTCTCTTTCTTCTAGCGGTGACCGATCTGTAGACGCTCTGACTGGCGAAGCGCGCTCCAGCCAGATGAGCGTGTCAATATAGGACATGAAACCCAGAAGGTATTCCGGCGCGTGATCACGCATGGCCGTCAGTGCGCGCAGTACTAGGTGCTGGGAATTCATCGGACCCGCATTTTCGGGGGCTTGGGCGAGGGTCTGTGCCAGTTGTTGCTCGGTGCTGAGCTTGGACCACGTGGTGTGGAAGTAACTAACTGATTTCAGATCGCTAGTTCGAGATGGATTGATCTCAGGGGAGGGCTGTTTTGCAGCCCCGGCGCTAGCCGCAGAGTGCGTTAGTGTAGGCGCTGCGAGGACTTGTTCGCCGATATAGGCAAGCAATTCGGCAAGCAGGCTTGGCGGATCAACCTCGGCGGGTTCTGCCTTTTTAGCCACCGGCTGCGCGTATCGGGCGGACAACGCATCAGCTTCTTGCGCGATCCTGGCGGTCAGCAATCGGCGGATCGTCTCCGGCTGTTTCGCCGCACGGCGAGCCAGCGCATCAAGGTAGACGAGACGGACCGGAGTAAGGCGATCCATTCCTCGTTCCCTCAAAACGGTCAGTTGCTTGCCCGGTTCGGTGCCGTCGTTGGTCAGGATCTCAGCCATTGGCTTCCTTCTTGGCCGACGCCGACTTGGGAACCGGTGCCATTTCAACTCGCCGGTTGCGGGCGCGGCCTTCGGCATCCGTATTGTCGGCCACCGGTTGTTGCGAGCCAAAGGCTGCAGCGAAGATAGCGGAGGAGGGGATGCCGTCCTCGATCAGCGTGCGCGTCACGGTCAGCGCACGTTGCGCTGAGAGTTCCCAGTTGTCGGTGAATTGGCGGTTGCTGCCGCGTACCGGCATGTCGTCGGTGAATCCGCTGACCATCAACATCTGTTCGCCGGCCGCCAGGTAAGCGCCGATGGGCTGGGCAAGTCCCTTGAGCAGCTGCCGGCCTTCTGGCTGAAGTTGATCAGAGTTGAGCGCAAAAAGAACGCTGCCGCTGATGCCAATTTTGCCGTTGGCGAGCGTTACCCGACCGGAGGCGAGTGGGCCGGCCAGTGCCTTTTCGAGCGCCAGGCGGCGCTGCTCTTCCTGCTGGCGCTTCTGGATTTCGGCTTCCAGGCTGCTCACGAGTTCCAGCTGCACACCCAGCACACCAACGAGGATCAGGACGAAGGCACCGAGTAGGCCGGACATCAGGTCACCAAAAACGGCCCAGATGGGCGTGGCGTGTTCGACGCCGGCATCGTTCTCGTCCATGTTCAGCCCCCGATCGATTGCCCAGTCGCACGGTGCAAGTCATCGACAATCTGCTTCTGCGACATGATGCTGAGGTCGATGATTTCACGCGCCTGGGCAACGTAGTAGGCGAGCTGTTCGTCGCTGCGGGTCAGCGATTTGGCCAGGGCGCCTTCGATGCGCTGCAGGGCGCCCATCATCTTGTCGTTGGAGGCGCTGAACAGGCCGACGGCATGGCCAAAGGCCTCGCTCAGGCTGGCCACTTCGAGTGCCCCGCCGGCGATGCCGGCGCCGATGTCGACCAGCTTGCCGGCCTCGCTCTCGACCTTGGCGGCAAACTGGCCGCCCGTCCGTTCGAGCAGTTCGGCCGACGAGGTCACCAGGGCGTCAATGGCGCTGCGTTGCTCGGTCGAGGCGTGGTTGATGGCATCGAGCAACGCGGCCAGGGTCTCCATGATGCGGCTGCGTTCTTCGAGCAGGCTGTTGTCGCG
>JAGWUW010000441.1 GCA_028868235.1 Betaproteobacteria bacterium
GTCATGGACGCGCGCAATGGCGGGGATCACCACGAACTCGAACACCTGCACAATCGCCTGCGTGCTGATATCAAGGGCCGCTATGACGAACTCAGTCAGTTGCTCGACGATGCGGGTGACTTCGCTCTGGCGACGGATCGCGTTCGCCGCCTGATGTTCCTGGAAAAACTTTTGCACGAAATCGACGACGCGCTGGCGTCGCTGGAAGAATAAAAAATGGCTTTGTTTCAAATCGCCGAACCGGGCGAATCGGCGGCACCGCACGAGCACAAGCTCGCCATCGGTATTGATCTCGGTACCACCAACTCGCTGGTGGCCACCGTGCGCAGCGGCATCGCCGTCTGCCTGAATGATGATCAGGGGCGCCCCTTACTGCCCTCGGTGGTTCGTTATCACGTGGATGGTACGACCGAGGTTGGTTACGATGCCCAAAAAAACCAGGCCGTCGATCCGAAGAACACCATCGTTTCCGTTAAGCGCTTCATGGGGCGGGGGGTCAAGGATATCGCCCATATCGAATCGATGCCTTACGATTTTGTCGAAGCGCCTGGCATGGTCAAGCTAAAGACGCACGCCGGGATCAAGAGCCCGGTGGAGACCTCGGCTGAGATTCTCAAGTCACTGAAAGCCCGTGCTGAAGCAGGGCTCGGCGGTGATTTGGTTGGGGCGGTGATTACCGTGCCGGCGTACTTCGACGACGCGCAGCGTCAAGCCACCAAGGATGCTGCCCGTCTGGCCGGCCTCAACGTGTTGCGCCTGCTCAACGAGCCGACGGCTGCCGCGATTGCGTATGGCCTGGACAACGCTGCGGAAGGTGTCTATGCCGTTTATGACTTGGGCGGAGGAACGTTCGATATCTCCATCCTGAAGCTGACCAAGGGCGTCTTCGAGGTGTTGTCTACCGGTGGTGATTCTGCTCTCGGGGGTGACGATTTCGACCATCGCATCTATTGCTGGGTTATCGAGCAATCCAAGCCGCAGCCTTTGTCTCCGGAAGATGCGCGCCGCCTGATGATGCGTTGCCGCGAAGCCAAGGAATTCCTGACCAATAACCCGGAAGCACCAATTTCTCTGCGCCTTGCCAGCGGTGAAATGATCGACGTCAAGCTAGACGTCGCCACCTTCGCCGACATTACGCAAACGCTGATTTCCAAGACATTGCAGCCGGTGAAAAAAGCCTTGCGCGACGCCGGTTTGCGTGCCGAGGACATCAAGGGCGTCGTCATGGTTGGCGGTGCCACACGCATGCCCCAGATTCAGAAGGCGGTGGGGGATTTCTTCCGCCAGGAGCCGCTGACCAACCTCGACCCGGACAAGGTTGTCGCATTGGGGGCCGCGACGCAGGCCAACCTGCTGGCTGGCAACAAGACCGGCAAGGACGATTGGCTATTGCTCGACGTCATCCCGCTGTCACTGGGGCTGGAAACGATGGGCGGCCTGACCGAGAAGGTCATTCCGCGCAACTCAACCATTCCGACAGCTCGTGCTCAGGAATTCACCACCTTCAAGGATGGGCAGACCGCGATGGCCATCCATGTCGTGCAGGGTGAGCGTGAAATGGTCTCCGATTGCCGATCACTGGCGCGCTTCGAACTGCGCGGCATCCCGCCTATGGTGGCCGGCGCCGCTCGTATCCGTGTTACCTTCCAGGTCGACGCCGACGGTCTGCTGTCGGTGACCGCCCGCGAACAGACCACCGGGGTCGAGTCGAGCATTACGGTCAAGCCATCCTACGGCCTTTCAGATGATGAAATTGCCAGCATGCTCAAGGACTCGATGGAACATGCCAAGGACGATGCCATGGCTCGCGCCCTGAAGGAGGCGCAAGTTGAGGCTCAGCGCATGATCGAGGCTACTGAGGCTGCTCTGGCCGAAGATTCGCATTTGCTGAACGAGGCAGAGATAGCCAAGATCAAGGCTACCATCGCCAAGCTGGCTGAAATCATGGCGGGTGACAATCGCCGCCTGATCAACATCGCGATGGATGATCTTGGCTACGAGACGCAGGTCTTTGCTCATCGCCGCATGGACCAGAGCATCAAGAAAGTGCTGTCCGGCCGCAAGGTCGACGACATCAAGGTTGGAGAAGAGGGAGAAAAGGCATGACGCAAATCATCGTGCTACCGCACGTCGAACTATGCCCTGATGGGGCGGTGATCGAGGCTGAGGTGGGCAAGTCAATCTGCGAGAACCTGTTGGCTAACGATATTGAACTCGATCATGCCTGTGAGATGTCCTGTGCCTGTACGACTTGTCACGTCATCGTGCGCGAAGGCTTCAGTTCTCTGGAACCGGCCGAGGATATGGAAGAAGACCTGCTGGACAAGGCCTGGGGTCTCGAACCAAACTCCCGTCTTGGGTGTCAGGCCATCGTTAGCACGACGCCGCTGACTGTCGAGATTCCTA
>JAGWUW010000442.1 GCA_028868235.1 Betaproteobacteria bacterium
CGAGGCATGTCTTACACGGTTACCACGCTCCGCAACATGACTCGGTCGTGCGAGCAGATGCGCGATCACGTCAAAGCCATCGTATTCAAGCCCGAAGATCGCAAGGTCCTTGACCTCACTTTCGGACCGAAAATGGCTGCAGACCTGATCGGCCGGACGCCCGAAGCGCTGGCGAAGGCCGAAAAGGAAGGTCGCTTGGCCCCGCCCAAGCAACTCTCTAACGGCCGCCGCTTTTACACACTTGAAGACCTGACGAGCATTCGCGCAGCTTTGGGCATCCATCCGGGCAAGGCGCCACACGAAGATGCCGTCATCATCGCAGTTCAGAACTTCAAGGGTGGCGTGGGCAAAAGCACTATCACAAAGCATTTCGCCGACTTTCTGGCCCTGCATGGCTTCAGCGTGCTGGTGATCGATTGCGATCCACAGGCTTCAACCACCACAATGTTCGACATTCAGCCGGAATCGTTGATTGACGATGAGCAAACTTTGGGCGAGTTTCTCTCGCCGCGCAGCACCTTTGATGACTTCCCCGCCGCCATCCGCGACACTGCTTGGCCAACCATCAAGATCGTCCCGTCGAGCCTTGGCCTTCAGGACGCGGAGTGGGATCTGACTGCCACGCTGCGGGAAGGCGGGCAGGCCGTTCGCGAAGGCTTACAGCGGTTGCGCATCGGCATTTCTAGCGTCGTCAAGAAGTTCGATGTCATCCTGCTTGATCCGCCGCCAGCGATGGGGTTCCTAGGGCTGAACGTCATGGCTGCGGCCACCGGCCTGCTTGTCCCGGTCCCTGCCCGCCAGCTCGATTACCTGTCCACCATCCATTTCATGGACACCATCGCCGAAAACATCGAGGTGCTCGAAGCCAACGGGACGCCGGTGGAATATGGTTTCATCAGAATGGTTTGCTCAACCTACACGCCCAGCAAGCCGGGTGAGAACGACATGTGGAAGATGATGCAGGCGACTTACGCCAACTTCCTGCTCAGTCAGCCCATCCTCGCCTCGGAAGAGATCAAGAACGCGACCCAGGCGTTCCGGTCGATCTATGAAAGCAAACCCTCCGCTTCGCACGCCACCTATCAACGCTGCCGCGACAACCTCGACGACGTTTTCGGCGAAGTGCTTCAGCAGATCCGCGCCCAGTGGCCGTCCAAGGATCACTCCGGCGGCGCCATCGAGCCTGCCGCGAGTGTCGCGGCATGAGCCGGCGCTCGCTGATCAGCGAGGCCCTCGCCTCCGCGCCCACCGATCCGGTGCCGCCCGCGGTCGAAGAACGGCCAGCGCAGCCCAAGGCCACGTTCACGAGTAAGCGCCTCGAAGCATTCGGCGAAGCGGCCCGCATGGTGAAGCGGCCGACGATCAAACTAAAGCCTGCCGAGTGTTCGATCTGGCCCGGCAACGCCCGCGACTATGCTCTGCTGACGGAAGACCGCGTGCGCAGCTTGATCGATTCGATCCAGGCGGAGAATGGCAACCGCATTCCCGTAGTCGTCCGGCGCACGCCACATGCCGAACTCCACTACGAGCTCGTCATTGGCACCAGGCGTCATTGGGCGATTTCCTGGCTCAATGCCCATCACTTCCCCGAGATCGAGCTTGTCGCGATCATCGAGGAACTCGACGATGAGGCGGCCTTCCGCCTCGCGGATATCGAGAACCGGGAACGCGAGGACATTTCCGACCTCGAACGCGGCATGAACTACAAGGCCGCGGTAGAAGCCTATTATGGCGGCGTGCAGAGCAAGATGGCCGACCGGGTGAAGCTCTCCAAGTCCACCCTCGCTCGCTACATTGGGCTGACGGAAATACCCAAGGCAGTCGTCAGCGCATTTAACTCGCCAATGGACTTGCAGGTTCGGCATGGCGACAAGCTCCTGCCACTGCTGCGGGTGCCGGCACTGCGCAACCGGATGGAGCAGGCCGCCGAACTCATTGCTGCAGAACAAAGCTTCCGGCAGTCCGATGACCAAGAGCCAATCAGTGGCAGCGAGGTCGTCACCCGCCTGGTCAAGGCAGCCGCAACGCGCGCAAGCCGTTCGCAGAAGGCCACGATCGAGGCCAACGGCAAATCCATCGGCCAAGTGGAAAAGGACCGCTCGCGCGGCCTCACTATCACGCTAAACCCCACCGATCTGTCAGTCGACGAGATCATCGCAGCGGTTCGTCCGATCATCGAACAGGCCAGGATACTGAGGACAACGAACTGATGCGCGGGGGGAATGGCAAAGTTGGTCTCAACCACTTTTGCAATCCCCGGAATTGCCATTTTGTTGTTTCTATTCATGCACTTAGTGGACTTATCCCACGCGTGGGACGGATGCCGTGATATAGGGTATGGCAGTGACTTCTAACTCGCAATCGCCCCCACAAAGCGGCCGGCGTGTGCAATTCG
>JAGWUW010000443.1 GCA_028868235.1 Betaproteobacteria bacterium
TGTGAGACCTGTCGGGGTGGCATACGCGCCAGGAGGAATCCATACCCGGCCGCCGCCTAGTGCATCGACAGCGTTCGCTGCTGCGATGAAAGCAGCAGTGTCGTTGGTGACACCGTCACCCTTGGCGCCGAACTGTTTGACCGATAGTTGTAGGACGTTTGCCAGCTTCCAGCGACCGCCGTCACTTGCAACGATGACGGTGCCGCCGTTGTCCGCGCTGGTCGTATCGGTCGAGTCGTACCAGTAGGCGCCGCCCCCTCCATCGCCAGCAGCGTAGTAGCCGAGCACGAAAGCGCGCGGGCATCCGGTTTTCGGCAGGGCTTTCAATGCCGCAATCGAATCGACAACGCGCCCGGTGCCATTGACCAGAGCAGCGCCCTTTACACCCGATGAACTTGCTAAGTCGGAAGCCAGCGCGGTGGAATATGTCGGGTCAGTATTCTGGAATCCATCACCAGTCGCATTCCACCCAATGAGCGAGTACGGCACCGGAGCAGGTAGTACCGGATTAATCCCCGCTGGCGCGGAAATCGCGTTTTTGACGGTACGGCTAACAGCTTCCGCAAGCTGCTGCACTAGGATTGTTGCGCGATCCAGTGCATCGCTGATGACCTTCGGATAGAAGCCACCGCCGTTGGTCAGCGTGACGGACTGCGAGAGCGCGACGGCACTGGTGAGCGTAATGAGGAAGCCGGTAGCCGGCGCGGCGAGCATATTCACCGTGCCGCCGGGGTTTGCATCCTGATCGGCATTGAGCGCGACCGTGTAGTCGGTCGTTAGCGTCTTGGTCGTTTCGTTGCCGGAAAGGTCGGTTTGCGTGACGACGACTTCGCTACCCGCGAACACCTTGAAGTTGAACGGGAAGGCGGTTGTTACGGCATTCCCCGTATAGGGGCCGGCCTTGCGGGTAGTGGCGGCGACAGTCATGGCGTGACCCTCTGAGACGTTGGCCGATTCTCGGCCGAACGCTCAAAGGCACGCGAACCGCTTAGTGCTTGCGCATATCTCCGTGGATGATGCCCCGCCACCAGTCGGCCAGCTCTTGCGGGTTTTGCTGGCCGTGGGCCACGTCCCACAAGAACTGCACGACGCTGGCCGCCTGGCCAGTCGGCAGGCCGAACACATAGCCCGAAGTCGTGACCATGTGCTTGAGCCACTTGTCGCTTACCGTGTCGCCGACCATCGCGTTGATGGCATCCTTGCCGCTGCTGTCGAAGGCATCGACCATGCTGGCGGCTGGTGTGACCTTGTAGTCCTTGCCCTGGAGGTAATGGGCGGACAAGTCGCGGGCAATGGGAATGCCGGCGAAGGCTGCGGCTGTGACTTCCTTGGCCGCCCACTTGAACCACGAATCTTCCTCGTCGCCTTCCTTCGGCGGGTGCAGCATGCCGTGCATGATCTGCACGCCGAAGGTGTAGATCAGGGTGCGCATCAGCACGCTGCTCAGGTCGCCCCGGAACTTGGCCATGTCGCCGGCTTCGACCCCGGCGCGGTAGGTGGCAGGTAGCTCCTTGCCCATGCGGTAGGTGTCCATGATGCGGTTCACGTTGTGGTTCCAGAACGTGTAAAACATCGTGAATAGCTTGAAGAACTCGGGGCCGCGCTGCACGGCGGCCTGATCCTTGACGCCCGTGCCGCCGTGGGCGTTGCGCACGGTCTTGTCAGCGAAGTAGATGGCATCCTGTTCGCCCAGGGCAAGGCCGCCCTTTTCCACGGGGGCCATCGCCTTGTGGTACGCGCCCATCCATGTCGGGAGCGCCGAGGCCATGTCGAGCATGGCAATGCCGTGGTAGGCGTGTGCCTTGATCGCATCCGATGCCCTGGCAGCAGCGCTGGTGGTCGGGCTCATCAGTTCGAGGTCGATCTGGCGCAGGTGCTCGCGCACGTCCCGATCCACTTCGTTCATGCGGTTGCGCATTTCTCTACTGCGCTCGAAGATGAAGTCCCGGTTGGCCGCCCATTGCATCGGATTGGAGAAGTCGCGCAGTCCTTTGGCGAACCAGCCGGGGCCGAGTTCGGCGATGGACTCCAGGCCGGCCGAGGTGCCGTGCACCAGCATTGTGGAAATGCGATAGCCCAGCCCGACCATCGTGGCGCGGGTACGGGCGCCGCGCGCCAGGTCGTTGAACCACTTGAGCGCCCGCATGCCAGAATCGTCGAGCTTGCCGTCATTGGCGATGGATTGCAGCCAGGGGCGCAGTTGGTCGTAGTGCTCCTGGCTCAGGGCATTGATGATGCCCTCGCACACGCGCCCATCGGAAAGGAATTTGTCGGCGTCGAGGATGGCCTCGCGGAAGGCGATGTCGTGGATTTCATCGCGGATGACACGCGGCAACGCATCGAGGTCGAGCAGCAACGGCCGGGCATAGTTGGCGTTGCGGGTGTTCATG
>JAGWUW010000444.1 GCA_028868235.1 Betaproteobacteria bacterium
GCGTTGATCTCGTCCTCGCTCCAGAAAAAGCTGGAGAAATCCTGCACCCACTCGAAATAACTGACGGTCACACCGCCGGCATTGGCTAGCACATCTGGAACAACGATGATGCCGCGCTCGGCAAGAATGACGTCAGCCTCCGGCGTCGTCGGGCCGTTGGCTCCTTCGACCACGATCCGAGCCATGACCTGCTCGGCGTTATAGCGATTGATTTGCGACTCCAGAGCAGCCGGCACCATGAACTCGCAGGGAACAGCCCAGAACGCGGCATTGTCGATCGTCTCACCCCCCGGAGCACCAAGCAGTGCTCCGTTCACCTGCTGATAACGCTTGAGTGCCGCAACATCCAAGCCTGCCTCATTGTAGATCGTGCCGCTAACATCCTGAATGGCCACGATACGTGCCCCTGCCTGTGAAAATATCCGCGTGCTAGCCTCGCCAACATTACCGAAACCCTGAACGGCAACCCGGGCGCCTTCGATTGGAATCCGCAGCTTGCGGGCGGCCTCACGCGCCGTCACGAATACCCCCCGCCCTGTGGCATCCTGCCGCCCCAGGGACCCGCCCAAGGAAATTGGTTTGCCCGTGACCACACCGGTCACCGTACGCCCCTCGCCCATCGAATAGGTATCCATCATCCAGGCCATGGTCTGGGCGTTAGTATTCATGTCTGGAGCCGGAATATCCTTGTCCGGACCGATCATTGAGCTGATCTCGCTGGTATAGCGGCGGGTCAAGCCTTCGAGTTCCGATAGCGACAACTGGCGCGGATCGACACGGATACCCCCTTTGGCACCGCCGAACGGTACATTGACCACGGCATTCTTGATCGTCATCCAGCCGGCCAGCGCCATGACTTCGGACAACGTCACGTCCTGATGGAAACGTACCCCTCCCTTACCTGGTCCCCGCGAGGTGTTGTGATGCACCCGGTACCCCTCGAAATGCTCGACCTCCCCGTTATCACGGCGAATCGGGACATCGACGATCATCGAACGCTTGGGCCGACGCAAAGTCTCGATCCACGGCCACAAGGATTTGTCGAGGAAAGGTGCTACCTGCTCCACCTGTTGCAGGTAAATATGCCAGGGGCCCAGATTTTCACTGGAGATATAGGAAGGCAGTTGCGGTGCTTTCATGTCGATCTCTCCATGTCCGAGTTTCTCGCAGTTTCGCGCATCCAGCCCTTCATGGCTAGCACTGGATTACGGCTTGGCGGTATGCTCACGGCACAACAACCGACTGGAGACACTCCGTGACCGCTCTGCTACCTCACCCCGATCCCGATGGGCTGCTCGAATATTCCGTGGTCTATACCGACCGCGCACTGAACCATATGTCGCAGCGATTCCAGGGCGTCATGAAAGATATTTCCCGCATCTTGAAGAAGGTCTATAGCGCCCACGCTGCCATCGTGGTGCCTGGCAGCGGCAGCTTCGGCATGGAGGCGGTGGCCCGCCAGTTTGCCACCGACCAGAAGGTACTGGTCATTCGCAACGGCTGGTTCAGCTTCCGCTGGACGCAGATTTTCGAAATGGGGAAGGTTCCGTCCGAAGCCATTGTGCTCAAGGCTTGTCGGACAGGCAGTAGCCCTCAGGCCCCCTTTGCTCCGCCCCCCATCGAGGAAGTCGTCGCTGCCATTCGCCAGCACAAGCCGGCCGTCGTATTTGCCCCACACGTCGAAACGGCATCGGGCATGATCCTGCCCAACAGCTACATTAAGGCAGTCGGCTCCGCAGTGCATGAGGTCGGTGGCCTGTTCGTGCTCGACTGCGTGGCTTCAGGTACGGTATGGGTGGACATGCAGGCCAGCGAGGTGGATATCCTGATCAGCGCCCCACAAAAAGGCTGGAGCGCCTCACCCTGCTGTGCACTCGTGGCACTCGGCGCGCGTGCCCGAGCTCGCATCGACGAAACCACCAGCACCAGCTTCGCCTGCGACCTCAAGAAATGGCTGCAGATTATGGAAGCCTTCGAAAACGGTGGTCACGCCTATCATGCCACTATGCCGACCGATGCCCTGGCCGCCATGCGCGACGTAATGCTGGAGACAGAAGCTTATGGATTTGACAGGGTATGCCAGGAACAACAAGAACTCGGTCGGCGTATCCGTGAATTGCTCGAATCGCGTGGCTTCCCCAGCGTCGCCGCCGAAGGCTTCAAGGCGCCGGGCGTCGTGGTCAGCTACACCACCGATCCCGACATCCAGTCTGGCAAGAAATTTCTTGCCTGCGGGCTGCAAACCGCAGCCGGCGTCCCGCTGCAATGCGATGAAGGCCCGGAATTCCGAACCTTCCGCATTGGCCTGTTCGGCCTGGAAAAGCTGCACAATCCCGAGCGTACCGTAGCCAACCTGGCCAAAGCACTCGACTCAGTATC
>JAGWUW010000445.1 GCA_028868235.1 Betaproteobacteria bacterium
CATGTGCAGCGAACCGGTGATGCGCGCGCCCTTGAGCGGCTGGGTCTTCGCGAATTCCTCGCGAATGGCCATCAGGCCCGGCATTTCGCCTTCGGCAATGTTGATTTCCTTGCGACCCCAGTCGGCAAGGTTGATATCGGCGATGACGTAGTCTTTGAATTCAGCCACAGTAAGCTCCTAAGAAACTGTGACGGGGAGGGGAATAACGGCGTTGTTGCTCACCGGCGGCCCCTGCGCCCGGCAGGGTTGATCAGTGAGCGCCGTTTTAAACCGAGCCTGGGAGCGATGTTGAATTCGTCGCTCCTGCAGCGCCCCTCGGTAGGCTGCGGATTATAAATCGATTTTGGGCAGGACTTCAGCCTTTGTCGCCTGCCCAGTATTGGTCGAGATCCTTGATGCCCCATTTGGCGGCATCTTCGCGGCCGGCGATTTTTTCCGGACTGCGAGCCAGGTCGACAATTTCCGGCTTGATATAGGCCTGCGATTTGGTCGAGAAAAATACCTTGACCTTGGGCTTGAGTAGCGACTGTTCGCCTTGCTCGATGACAACGCCGAGCTTGCCCGAGGCGAGCTTGACCAACGAGCCGATGGGATAGATACCTAGGCTCTTGACGAAGGCCTGGAAAACAGCAGGGTCAAAGTGCCCCTTCCATTCGGCCATGCGCTTGATGGATTCGGCCGGGTCCCAGCCTGCCTTGTACGGTCGGTTGGAGGTCACTGCATCATATACATCGCAGACAGCACCCATCTTGGCGTACAGGCTCATCGCGTCGCCATTCAGCCCCTTGGGGTAGCCGCTGCCATCAACCTTTTCGTGGTGATGCAGGCATACATCCTTGGTCATTTCGGAGATGCCGCGTCCTTCGAGCAGTAACTTGTGGCCTTCTGCGGGGTGTGTCTTGACCAAGTCAAACTCATCGTCGGTCAATTTGCCCGGTTTGTTGAGCACTTCCAAGGGGATCATGGCCTTGCCCAGGTCGTGCAGCAGCCCGGCCATGCCGGCTTCGCGCACCAGTTGTTCGTCAAGATCGAGTTGGCGGGCGAGGGCAATCATCAGGGCGCAGACGGCAACCGAGTGCATAAAGGTGTAATCATCGGCTGTCTTTAGGCGAGCCAGGCTGATCAGAGCGCCGGGATTGCGCATCACCGAGTTCGATATTTCCTCAACCAGCGGGATGGCTGCCTCGGCTTCGATTGCTTTTCCCATGCGCGCTTCCTGGAACATCGAGACAACCGCCTCCTTGCCTTTGGCGACGATCTTCGAGGCGCGCTTTATTTCGTCGTTGAAGGAAGTTTTTTCCTGAACGACAGGTGGTTCCTCTGGGATGTTATCGACGGCAAGGATAGTGGTGGTATCGGATTCAGTGTCCGCATCGATATCTAGTCCCTTGGTCTCATCGATCCAGACCTCTTTGATCGCGCTCTCCCGGATCAGCGTCAGATCATTGGGGTCGGTCAGGACAAAGCGGGTTCGCCAGAAGGGATGGTCCAGCCATGCCCCGCAGAAGGCCTGCAAGTGCATGCCAAGCGTCAGTTTTTCAATGGGGATTTTCTTCGGCATATTTGTTGATTTTAACAAAAAAGGAGCCTCGTGGACTCCTTTTCCTATTACGCCAGAGTATGTGGGCTACAGCCGTGCATTGTTGCGCAGCAACGTCGCTCGATCTGGCGAGTTGACTTCGGCCAGCCAGCCCGGCCGCGACGCCACCGGATTAGCCTTCGCCGATCACCAGTACCGCTGCGCCGGTTGGCTGGGTACTCGTTGCTTACAGGCCGGCGTCGCCGCGCAACAGTGCTGCACGATCAGTGCTTTCCCAGGTGAATTCCGGCTCGTCGCGGCCGAAGTGACCGTAGGCGGCAGTCTTCTGGTAGATCGGGCGGAGCAGGTCGAGCATGTTGACGATGCCTTTCGGGCGCAGGTCGAAGTGCTTGCGAACTAGCGCGGTCAGCGTTTCGTTGCTGACCTTGCCGGTACCGTAGGTCTCGACCATGATCGAGGTTGGCTCGGCGACGCCGATGGCGTACGATACCTGCACTAGGCAGCGCGAGGCGAGGCCGGCGGCGACGATGTTCTTGGCGACGTAGCGGGTGGCGTAGGCAGCGGAGCGGTCGACCTTGGATGGGTCTTTGCCGGAGAAGGCGCCACCGCCGTGCGGGGCCGCACCGCCGTAGGTGTCGACGATGATCTTGCGGCCGGTAAGGCCGCAGTCACCCTGCGGGCCACCGACGACGAAACGGCCGGTCGGGTTGACCAGATACTTGATGTCGCCCTTGATCAGTTCCTTCGGCAGCACCGGCTTGATGATCTGTTCGATGGTGGCTTCGCGCAGGTCTTCCAGGCTGATGTCCGGCGAATGCTGGGTGGACAGCACGACGGT
>JAGWUW010000040.1 GCA_028868235.1 Betaproteobacteria bacterium
TCGCGACCCATTCGAGCTAGGCAAGCTCATAGGCGACATTCTCACTGGGCAGATTGAAGATCAGGAACCAGCCGGCCCCCGAGATGAACAAAAGAATGAAGCAGCGGTTGCGTTAGGCCGCAAAGGCGGACTTAAGGGCGGTCGCGCTAGAGCCGCAGCACTCACCCCGGATGAACGCAAGAAAATCGCTCAAGAGGCTGCAAAGCGGCGGTGGGGCAAATAATCTCTGGGGATTATGCCCTTGACGCGAACGGTTTGCCCATGTGGCACTAGCTTCAGCCGGATAAAGCGCTCTACTGCTGATGGGAGGTGGGGGTTCTCTTAAACGACAAATGGGCTGCACTTGCGCGCAACCCATTTGCCAATACTCGGTGATTCACCCACCGCCACCTAGCCCAAGAATAGCTAGGAAAGTCGTGATCGGCACAGCCATAAAGGCTGGTGACATTGCTGATCACCAGCCAAATATAAGCCAAGCGAGCGAGAACATCAACAGGAACCGATCGGAGGCTTAGGTGACATGCCTCGATCAGTCCCGACATTGTAAATGCTTCGTTTTCATCTCCAATGTGGCGGCTGGAAAATTCATAAAATAGATGAGCACATGAAGGGGACCACATAGCCCCAAGAGAATAGGGTCAGAGCCTTGGCTCTGACCCTAAATCACCCCAATTGCATTCGGCTCACACCCGGTTGCAGTTGGCAGGCGCCGGAAGGGCGACCAGGAGGCCGGGCAAATGAGAACCCGGCCCCACCCCTTCCTTTAACCGCGTGGCTGCGGAGAAAGGAAAAATACGATGCATCCATAGAGAGGGCCAATTGGCCCAACTGCCGCAGCAGGTGGAAGCCGCTGCGGCAGTTTCATTTTACCACCTATCGCCAGGGATTGGAATCCCCAGAAAACAAACTGGCATACATTAGTCCAAACTGTACCACTACCCGCTGCGGGGCGCTCTTGACGACCACCGCAAATCGTGGCAAATCATGCGGTGGTTGCATAGATGGCAGATCAGATGGCGCTAACGCGAGCCGCTTGCCCCGCACCCGGCAAATCCCGCCGATAAGAGAGATTTTGCCAGAATTTCCTCTCCCCCATGCGCCTCACCCGGCGCACATCACACGCAAACGCATCTTGGCACACAGCGGGGCAGCACCGCATGGGGTCCGATTTAATCAAATTAATCAGAGATTAATCAATGGCTAAGGGCGGAAAGCGCAAGGGCGCAGGCCGCAAGGCCGGTAGCCTCGCGAGGGCGACCATCGAACAGAAGTCTACCCTCGAAGAACTCGCACGGGCTCACACCGATGCAGCTCTCAACGCTCTTGTGCGGGTTGCAACCACATCGACAAGCGATGCAGCGGTCGTGTCGGCCTCATCGGCGCTTCTGGACCGTGGCTACGGCAAGCCCAAGCAATCGGTTGATAGCAGGGTTGAAGGCAATCTGGTTGTAAACTTCACGCAGGACGACGCGGGCCTTCTATAGTAACCGGAAGGCGAGCATGTGTCGCAATTCACTCTAACCGACCGCCAGAAGCAGGCGCAGGACGTTCTCAAGTCCGATGCAACCCATGTCCTGCTCTACGGTGGCTCACGCTCTGGCAAGACGTTTCTTCTCGTCCGCTCACTCCTGGTGCGGGCTATTGCCAAGAAGTCCCGCCATGCCATCCTGCGCTATCGGTTCAACCACCTGAAGGCGTCCATCATCTATGATACCTTGCCCAAGGTGATGGAACTGTGTTGGCCGGACGTGGCTAAGCTCGCGACATTGGATAAGTCGGACTGGTTCTACAAGCTGCCGAACGGCTCGGAACTGTGGTTCGGCGGCCTCGACGAAAAGGAACGCACCGAGAAAATTCTCGGCCAAGAATATTCGACGGTCTACCTCAACGAGTGCTCGCAAATCCCATTCGCCTCGCGCAATGTGGCGATGACTCGTCTGGCGCAGAATTCGGGGCTCCGCCTCAAGGCCTATTACGACTGCAACCCGCCGGGGCGCTCCCATTGGACCTACAAGCTGTTTGTCGAGCACATCGACCCCGACCGCAAGACCGCACTCGCACGGCCGGAAGATGCCGCCTGGTTCCTGATGAACCCGAAGGACAACCGGGAAAACCTGCCGGCCGCCTATTTCCAGATGCTGGAAAGCCTGCCGGAACGCCAGCGCAAACGGTTTCTACTCGGCGAGTTCGCTTCTGAAACCGAATCGGCGCTGTGGACGCCAGAACTTCTCGACCATGGCCGTATCGTCGATAAGAACCCGCCGGACATGCAGCGCATCATTATTGCTGTCGATCCCTCTGGTTGTTCTGGCCCTGAGGATGAGCGGTCGGACGAAGTGGGGATTGTCGTTGTGGGCCTCGGCAAGGACCAGCGCGCTTACATCATGGAAGACCTGAGCGGCCGTCATGGGCCGAATGAGTGGGGCGAGATCGTTGTTGGCGCCTTCGAGCGCCTGTCGGCAGATGCAGTGATTGCCGAAACCAATTTCGGCGGTGCCATGGTGGGAGCCATCATCAAGGCGGTTGCCGGCAACAAGGACCGGTCAGTTCCGTTCCGCGAAGTGACCGCATCGCGCGGCAAGGTGGCACGGGCCGAGCCGGTATCAAACCTATTCCAGCAAGGCAAAGTGTCGCTGGTCGGCCACTTTGGCGAACTCGAGGATCAACTGTGCGGGATGACCACGGCGGGCTACATCGGCGACCGTTCTCCGGACCGGGCCGACGCTATGGTATGGGGCATCACCGAATTGTTTCCCAGCCTGGCGCGCCGTGATCCTGCCAATTCTGACCCGCTGCCAGCGCGGGCCAATGTAGGTTACTCGCAAATCAAGCCGTGGGCTGGTCAGCAGCGGCAGAGCCGCGCCGTGACCGGCCACGCTAACGCCAAGCGCTTCTGAATGTATCCTGGCCGCCTGCGCATTCGTGCGCGCGAGCGAAAAACGAAAGGCAATCTAGGATGGCTAGCCTGTTTTCGACCCCTTCCCCGCCCAAGCCGCAGCCGATGCCGGACCCGCAAGACCCGCGTGCCCTCGATATCCAGAAGCAACAGCTCATCGCAGCGCAAGCGCGGTCGGGCCGCGCCTCTACCATCCTGAGCGGCAATGACAGTTACTCTGGCCGCGCCACAGGAGCCATGTGATGGCTGAGACAGCCCCCGCCACGGTCTATATCGGCGCTGCCAAGCCGCCGCGCCGCAAGCCGCGTCCAGTGCCCTCCAAGCCGATGCTGACGGGTGTCTAGGCGATGGCCGATAATAACGGCAAGGAACTGTGCCTACGGATGGATCGGCTGTTTACACAGCGCACCTCTACGGATGCCTTGTGGCAGGAACTAGCCGACAATTTCTATCCTGAGCGCGGGGACTTCACGGTGGCTCGCGTCACTCAACAGTCATGGGGTGACTGGCTCTTTTCGACGGCCCCAGCCATGATGCGCCGTGACCTCGGTAATGCGGTTTCGTCGATGATCCGGCCAGGTGGCCGGCAGTGGGGAAAGTGCGATATCGACGATGAGATACTGGGCAAGGATGCCGGGGTGCGCGCCTATCTCGATTTCCTCGGTGATGCTCAGTGGCATCATATGTATGCGCCGCAGGCGAATTTCGTGCGCGCCACCAAGGAAGCTGACCACGACCTTATAACCTTCGGCAACTCGGTCAAGAGCGTCGAAGCCGATGTCATGGCCGGCAAGCTCCTGTATCGTTGCCACCACCTCAAGGATTGCGCTTGGCAGGATAACGGCATCGGCGTCACCGACGTGATGTGCCGCAAGATCAAGCTGACGGCAAGGCAGGCAGCGCAGTTCTTCAATGGTGCCGATCTGTCGCAAAAGGTTAGGGATGCACTCGACAAGTCGCCCTTTACGGAATTCCAGTTCTCACACTGGATGATGCCAGCGGCGGATTATGAATATGTCACCAAGGCAAAGCCAAAGGGCAAGGTGAAATTCGTCTCGATCTATGTCGACGTGGACGAAAAGAAGATCATGCGCGAGTCCCCGTCCTACGAGTTCCGCTATGTGGTTGATCGTTGGGCGACGGTGCCAAATTTCGTTTACGGCATATCGCCCGCGACCCTGACGGCGCTGCCCGACGCCCGAATGCTGCAGGTGCTGGCTCGAATTATCCAGGAAGCGGGCGAGAAGTCCGTTGACCCACCGTTGAAGGCGCAGGAAAACGCGGTGCGGGGCGATATCAACTTGTTTGCAGGCGGTGTCACCTGGGTTGATCGCGAGTACGACGAAAAGACCGGCCCGGCGCTTGAACCTGTGCTGCTTGGCAAGGACGCGGGGCTCGGCCTGCATTTGTTCGACCGGATCAACAACGTCCTGGTCAGTGCTTTTTATCTCAACAAGCTTTCACTGCCGCAACAGCAGGGCAAGACCGCATATGAGACTGCCCAGCTGGTTGAGGAGAACCTCCGTGCTTCGGCTCCGCTGTTTGAGCCGATGGAGCAGAACAATGCCAACCTGCTGGACGTGACCTTTGAAATCCTGATGCGCAACGGTGCATTTGGTCCACCCGATGCAATCCCGCAACCGCTGCGTGGCAAGAATATTCAGTTCACGTTCTCAAACCCGCTGCATGACGCCATCGAAAAGGCCAAGATGCTGCAGTATCAAGGCGTGGTGCAATTAACGGCGCAGGGCATGCAACTTGATCAGTCGATTGCCAGCAATATCAATCTGAACCAAGCCTATCGTGATGCAGTGGTTGGCTCCGGTGCCCCGGCGCAATGGTTGAACCCGGAGGAAGCGGCAGCCGCCACGCGGGCCGCAGCTGCCAAGATGAGCGCGTTGCAACACATGATCGGCGGGGCGCAGGCGGCTGGCATGGCAGCACAGGCGGTTGGTGATGGTGCGTCCTCGCTCAACCAGCAAGTGACACAGCAGCAGGCCGCATAAGTGCGCAAGACCGAACCGTGGCGCGCCTATGCCCAGCCCGACTATTCGTCGCAATCCGCTAAGACAGGTGTGGCAGCAATCAAGCGGCTCTATGGCCAGCCCGATGACGTGGGGCGGCAGGCGCTGGACTGGATCATTCGCGAACTGGCCCGTGTCGAGGATATGACCTTTCGCCCAGATGACAAGGGCGGCGAACGAGAAACTGCCTTTGCTGAGGGGCGCCGGTTCGTCGGCAATGAATTGGCTCGCATCATCCGCACCGCTTACGACAAACTGACTGCCTGAACCCGCCCTTAGGCAAGGCGTTTGCCCCTGTCGTGATGACAGCGGCCTTCCCACGATGGAGCCTCAATGATCGAACAGACACCCGTGTCTGCCCAGAACGAACCTGTTGCCCCTGTTACGCCCGCCGCTGCTTCTCCCGCACCGGCTGCGCCCGTCCCGACTGCTTCCGTTCCTTCCCAGCCGGACGCAGGGGTGGTTGCTGCGCCCGCTTCACCGGCCGCCGCCCCACCTGTTACGCCCGCCGCTGATGCCCCCAAATGGCGTGAGGACTGGCGCGCCGCCATGGCAGGCGGTGATGACAAATTCCGTGACCAGCTTGACCGCTATGCGTCGCCGGAAGCCTTGGCCAAAGCCCATGCCGAATTGCAGCGCAAGATGTCATCGGGTGCGCTCAAGGCAACGCTGCCTGAGAACCCGACTGAAACTGACCTTGCTGAATACCGCAAGGCCAATGCCATTCCCGACAAGCCGGATGGCTACGGCATCCACGCCCCGCAAGGCGTCGATCTTTCCGACAGCGACAAGAAGGCGCTCGGCACGTTCCTCGCCGACATGCACGCCGCCAATATGCCAAAGGCGGTCGTTGATAAGGTGCAGGAAAGCTATTTCAAGATCAGGGCGTCCGAAGAACAGGCGGCTTACAACCACGCGGTCGATCAGACAGCCTCATACAAGGCGGAAATCCGTACCGAATACGGGCGTGATTATGATCGCAATGTACGGCTGGGCAATAACCAGCTCGTTACTGACCTCGGGGCGGAGCAGGCGCAAGCCTTCGCCGGACTGACGCTCGCTGATGGCACCAAGCTTGGCGATAATCCGCTGTTCGTGCGCTACATCGTCAACCATGCTCTCCAGTCGGCCGATGATGGCCTGCTGATCACCTCGGACGGCCTCAACAACCGCATGGACTTGGCCACCGCCTACAGGGAAGCGATCAATCTGCAATTCACCGATCCGAAGAAATACCACTCGCCTGAGCACCAGGCGCAGCTGATGAAACTGGCGGCAGCCAAACAGCGTGCCGCCTGAACTTTGCGGACACCCCGCTTCACGCGGCTCCGCACATCACGCCTACTAACCCGCCGATGAGAAAGCCCCATTAGCGAAGCAGCGCGGCCCCTCCCAAGGGCACCCCGCGCCAGCCCCGTGAAGGATACCCTCGATCTGAGGCCATTTCGCAACCCCCATTGGAGGATTGTCAAATGGCTGAAACAGCCTTTGCAACCGTCTACAAGGATGAATGGGTCGCCGCGTTTGAGCGCGACAAGACATCCCTCCGCACCGTCGTTACCCAGGGTGGTCAGATCAGGGGCCGTCAGGCCGTATTCCTGATCGGCCAGTCCAGCCGTGAAGCCGTTACACGCGGCGCCAACGGCCTGATCCCGGCAACTGCGGATAACCTCTCCACGCAGACTGTGACGCTGACTGAATCGCACGATCTCAGCCAGAAAACGGACTTCAACATCACTGTTGGCCAGTCCGATCAGCGCGCCATCATGCAGGAGCTTTCCCGCAAGGTGATCAACCGCTCGACGGATAACAAGATCCTGACAGCGATTGCCACCGGCACGCAGACCATCAATTCGACCGCTGCGGTGATGACCAAGCAGTTGGTCAACCGTGGCCTGACCAAGCTGTTCAACGGCAATGTCCAGAACGACAATAACGTATTCGGGCTCCTGACGCCCGCCGCGTGGTCGCATCTCTCGGACATTCCAGACTTTGCGAGCAGCGACTACGTGGGCACCATGCCGAATGTAGATGGCATGCCGACCGGCGGCGTTCTGATGAAGAACTGGCTCGGCGTGAACTGGATGGTCCACACCGGACTGTCCGGCCTCGGCACGTCCTCGGGTGTCTGCTATGCGTTCCACAAGAGCGCTGTGGGCTGGGCTTATGCCAAGAACGAGACGGAAGCGCTGGCCGGGTATAACGAGGAGCAGGCCTATTCGTGGGCGCGCACCTCGATCTATGACGGCGCGCTGCTGCTCCAGAATTCCGGTGTTGTGATCTGGAATCACGACGACAGCCAGTACAGCTCGTAAGTGGAGGGCTAGCTTATGGCTTATCTTCCGCTTCAGCTTACGACGCAGGGCGATGATGGCATGATGGTGCACTCCGTGCCCAACATGGTCAACCGACCCCGCGTCTGGACCTATAGCTCGACCGACGCAATGTCGGTCGTGCGAGCTGCCAACTACTTCTCCGATGCCTACAACATCGGCATGAAAGTTGGCGATATGGTCTACGTCTTGCAGACCACTTCCGGCGCAGTCACGGCGGCCACCATTGCGGTGGTCATGACCGTTACGACAACCGGCGCGGACCTGTCGGACGGCACGGCGATCACCGTCACCAACACCTAACATTTGGGCGGGTTCGCCCGCCTTCCCCCTCACATCACATTAGGAGCCAATCCATGGCTTACACTCCTGCAACTCTGAGCAAGGTCGCGGCTGGCCTTGGCTCTGGCGGCGGCAACGTGTGGATTTACACAACGACCGACGCTCTCGCGACCGTATCCGGTGCCTCGTATTTCAGCGACGGCATCGCACGCGGGATGAAAGTAGACGACGTTGTTCTCGCTGTCATCAGCCATGTGCTGAAGGCGGGTTGCGTTGCCTCGGTTTCGTCCACGGCTGCGACCTACGCGGTCGGAGCCATCACCTAAGCAACTGTGGCCCCGCCGAAGCGGGGCCACTCTCATTTCAGGAGTCCTCATGCCCACTCATCAGCCAATCCGCCTGAAGCGCGTCGAAGTCGAATACAATCGATACTTCGATGTAGTGCCGCCCGGCATCACACTCGAAGAGGTGATGACCACCGACTATTGGGTCAATGTGCGCAGGCAGATCAGGCTGCACGATGTGCTTGAGGTCGTCGCTGCCGATGGGGCTTTCGATGCGGAATTCCGCGTCACGATGATTGACCACATCCGGGGATTGATGACCTTCCGGCTATTGCGCGAAACCAAAGGCCCCAAGATCGCGGCCTCGCTGCCGTCGCAGGCTGACCGCTATGCGGTCAAGCATCGCGGTCACGGCAATTGGGCGGTTGTCGAAATCGCCACCGGCTCAGTGGTGAGCGAAGGCATGAGTAGGGAAGCGGCGGAAGCCACCCGGATCGAAGCCGAAGCCGGCCGCAAGGCGGCCTGATCTTGCATCTGATCTGACGGCGGCGCGATGGTCAAGTTTTACGACCGCGTGAAGGAAATAACGGCCACGCTTGGCACCGGAGCGATAACGCTTGCGGGGCCGTTGGCGGGCTTTCGATCCTTCGCGTCTGTGCTCACCAACGGCGATACGTGTTATTACGCGATTACTGAGGGCGTACCGAATTGGGAAGTTGGTATTGGCACCTATAATGCCAATATCCTGACCCGCACCACGGTCCTCTCGTCAAGTAATGCGGGCTCGCCGCTTAATCTCTCGATAGGCGCGGCCGAGGTATTTTTAGACCTACCGGCCTCCTACATCGCCAGCGGTGAGCAAGTCGGCAATAAGGGCGTGGCCAACGGCTATGTGGGGCTAGATGCCAACATCTTAATCCCCTTCGCACAGCTGCCGAACATGGCCGGCATGTTGCTCGCCACTCAATACGACATCAACGGCAACGGCTCGCTTTATGTGAAAGGCGACAGTGACGGGGTGACGGGCGGCACCGACGACGCGCCTGCCATCACCGCGCTCATTGCGGCAGCCACGGCGGCCAACAAGGCAATCTATTTTCCGGCCCGCAAGTACAGGATCGGATCGACGATCAAGTTCGTATCCGGCCTCACCATTCTGTGCGCGCCGGGCGCGACGTTCGTCAAGACATTCCAGGGCGACCTCTTCAACCAGGCCAGCTACGCGCTGTCCTCGAACAAAGTTTCAAATCTCTGGATTGCGGACCTTTCGATCACCACGCCGGATCAGACCGTCGATACCTATGCGGGTGGCATCTTCCGCACCTATGGCGACAATAATCTGTTCCGCAATGTGACAATCCAGAAATTCGGCGGCCCGACCGTTGGCGGGTTTGCGTGGCTGTTGTCGGGCAACAACAACCGCATCGAAAACCCGCTGGCGCTTTATCCCAATACGGCCATTGCGAATGCCGGCATCCGCATTCTGGCCGGGGACAGTAACACGGTGATCGGCGGCGCGGTATGGGCCGGAGATGATGCGCTGATCTTTGAGCCGTCGATTGTCGGCACCAATGCCAATGACGACAGCACGGTTTCCAACAGCGCATTCATCGGCGTGCAGGCCTTTTCCTACAACGCGCATGAAATGTCCGTCTTTGTCGGCAATCAGACGAACAAGGTGAACGTCTTGCCGCCCTGCACGGCATCGGTCATCGATTGCTCGTTCATCGGCATCAAGTGTCCGTCTGCGGCGGCGGCCACGGTCTCGGTTTTCAACTTTGACAGCAGCGGCAAGATATCCGGGCTGCGCTTCATCAATTGCGATATCAGCGGCACCAACGGGACGGGTGCCATCGTTGGCGGCTTCGGCCTCTGGGCCTACAAGTGTTCGGGCGGCATCGATGGCGTGACCATCGATAATTGCGATGTGCGCGGCCCGGTCAACCAGCCAGCGATTTACATTTCGGGGCGGAGCACATTCACGCCGGGCGGAGCATATGACGCCACGCTGACGGCGCAGACCCAATATCAGCCGATCAAGCACGTCAGGGTCAATGGTTGCCGGTTGGAAGCGCCCGCCGCCGGTTATGCCATCAACGCCGCTGGCATTGATGGCCTGACGGTCAGCAATTGCGTCATCGTCGCCAACGGCCAAACGGCGGTCATCCTTGGGGCCGCCGGAACAGATGATAGCCGTGTGTCGAATGCCCTGTTTGACAATAACCGGTACATCAACGTTCCGAACCTCTGCTACGGCATCACCGAATATGTCGCCACGCGGGTCATCGTGCGCGGCGGGAAATTCGATCAGGCGGCAGGTGCCACCACGGCGGGAGCGGTCAAATGCCAGACCGTCTCCGGGGTGATCGGCGGCATTAATGGGCTCATCGACGGATGCGACGTGACGGGACTGTCCTATGCCACGCCATTCACAAATGAACTCGCGCAGGGCAACTTCATCGACCGCGTGAACGGATACACGATCATCACGCCGAAGCAGCTCCGCGCATGGGCGGCGGCCAACGGATCGCCGCTCTACATCTATACGCTGGACGCGGCCTGCCCAGCCGATATCGCCGATCCGGTGAATATCCAGTGGAACCACGGCAACCGCATGACGGCGGGCGATGCGCTTTATAATTTCATCACGTCCACCCTCGGCTTCACCTCCGGCGCCATGACGTCGGCGGTGGCCGCCATGCAGGCTTTCGCACCATGAAGAAACTCGTTTATCCACTGTTCGGCCTGTTCTTCGCGCTGGCCGGGCTGGCGCTGGCCGCCGGCGAAACCTCGATCCAGTGGGGCATGACGCCGGGCGCCGATCCGCGCTCGGTGTGCATTTTCGATACCGGCCACACCTGCGTGCCGATCGGCACCGTCAACAACACGACGCACACTTTCGCAATGCCGTATACGTCGGTGACCGGCCTCGGCACCGCCGCCACCCAGAACACCGGCACGAGCGGGGCCACGCTGCCCTTCCTCAACGCCTCGAATATCTGGAGCGTGCTGCAGACCTTCACGTCCGGCTGGAAAATCAGCGTCAGCGGCGCCGCCGCGAACGGCGTGATCGCCGGGGATGCCGGGCAATCCCGTGCGGTCATCTTCAACACCGGCAGTTCCAACCGCTGGTCGATTTCCGCCAATCCCACGGCCGAGGCAGGCGCCAACGCCGGTTCCGACCTGACGGTCAGCGGCTATGGCGACACCGGCACGCTGCTCGGCAATTATCTCAAGATTTTCCGGGCAAGCGGCGGCGTCAACGTCGGATCACCGACCGGCGGCGACCAGGGGGCGGGAACCCTCAATGCCGCCGGGATCTACGTCAACGGCGTTCCGGCCCTGACCGGGCCGCCATGGCCGGTCATCGACGTGTCGAGAGCACCTTATAACGCGGTCGGCGACGGCAGCGACGAAACGGCCAAAATCCAGTCGGCCATCAATGCGGCGGGCACCTTTTCGGTGGTGCTGCTGCAGCCCGGCAAGACCTATGGCGTCACCAACCTCGTGTTCCCGACGCCCACCGGCGGCGGTTCCTACAATTACGGCCCGTCGTTCATGGCGATCGGCGGCAAGGCCACGTTGCTGCGGCTGGCGGGCGGCAACACCGATTATCTGGCGGCCAACAAGCGCTGGGTGACCGGCGATGTGAACGCCGCCTTTTCCGACAGCCCGTGGCGCTTCAACAACATCGTTTTCGACTGCGCCTCGATCTGCAAATTCGACCTGGTGCTCAAGAGCTGGGCGCCGCGCGTCGAGGATTGCGTGTTCCGGGGCGCCACCGACACCGGCCTGCTGTTCACCCGCCAGAACCAGGACGCCAGCAACGGCACGACCGGCTATCAGAGCGATGCGAAGTTTCTGAACAACCGCTTCGAGGGGAATACCCTCTACGGCTTGCGCTCGCAGGGCACCGCCGCGCTGGCATACGATGCCTCGACAGACGCAAGCCTCATTGGAAATGTCTTCAATGGCGGCCAGTACGGCCTCTATCTCGCCAACACCGGCGGCTGGCAGGTTGTCAACAACCGCACCTTCTCGCAGACGGTGGCCGGGGCGAGCTTCAATGCCCTGCGGCGCGGACAACTGATCGCCCATAACAATTTCGACGGAACGGCGATCCAGTTCAATAACACCGGCGGCGGCGCGTCCTACAC
>JAGWUW010000446.1 GCA_028868235.1 Betaproteobacteria bacterium
ATTGGCGGGAGTATCGTGGAACTTGTTCTCGAGCAGGACCTGCTTCTCGACCAGGAGGTCGAGTTCACCGCCGGCAATCTCGGTCCCTTCGTCTACCTGGAGCGTAGCTCGCAGGTGCTCGGCAAGCAGCTTTTGAAGCTCGGCCTCACTTGCCAATTCAGACGTTGTGCGCGGCCCGGCATACCAACTGTCAACGAAGCGCCACAGCGACTCCAGGGTCTGGGTAAGGGCCTGACGCCCGGCTGCCATCAGGCCGCCCTTGAGGTGGCGGTTGAGCTGGCCGGCCATACCCGACGCGAAGTCAGGGTCTTCGGCTAGCCAAGCATCGGGAACTGCAAGATCCTCTGCCCGAACACGAAGCAGGGAATGCCGTTCGCAGGTCAGGAGCTCCGCAGTGCTTGCATCGATCAGCTCAGCCTTGATCAGCCCTTCCAGCCAGCTTGCTTCAATGTTCTGCCCCGCCTTGATGTAGGCGTCTGCATCCTTTGCCATGACCACCCCGAAGTGGCGCAAGAATGCAATGCGGCTCGCGAGCGCCACGACGGGCAAGACTTCCCTGGCGCAAAACACATATCCGGTCCGCTTCTGCAGGTCGTACGCATCGGCCCATTTTTGTGGGTTGAAAGAAAACTCGGGCAGCTTGAGCGAACCATCGGGATAGCGGGCGAGGATGCGGATCGCCCCTGCCTTGCGTCCCGGAAGGTCGACAATGATTTGCTCGGGGCCTGTGTCCTCTAGCGCTGCCACCACCGGAGCCAGCTCATCGACGTCGATCCCAGCCTTGAGCAGGACGGCTGCAATGTCCGTCGCCAATGCATGGATTTCCGCACCTAGTTCGTAGCGGGCCTGTAGGCCGTCCAGTCGCTTGACGACCTCCTTCCATTGCGCGTCACGATTTGCGTCGGCGTACTCTGCGCCAAGGCCGGGAGGTGTTGCAATGAATCGCCCTCGAAAGGCGAAGGCGCGATGGAGCAGGTTGCGATCGAGAATCCCGCGCGCGAGTGCGGCTGCCGAAGCGGAGGAAATGGCCAGCTTGGGGTGCGTAACTTCCCCGGCCACGATCCGGAGGAACGTGTCGTCGCCCACGTTCAGGAAGATCTCGGAAAGGTCAAACCGCCGCCCGCGGTCCCGTTCTGCAACGAGCAGCATGCGCTGCGCCATCGCTTCGGCGGCTCGCACCTTGTGGTGATGGTAGAGCCGGTCATAGAGAAAGGTCCGGCCGATCAGCATTTGCTCGAACGAGCCATATCCCGAAGCAGCAATGCCTACCTGGTGCACGACATTGTTTCTTGCGTCCGCAATGCGCTGGCGCATCGCTGAATCGGCGCTTTCCAGGTTGCTGTCGCGGATCTGCAGGATCTCGAGCTTGGACAACAGCCGCTCGGTATCGAACCCGATCTCCAATCCCGAATGGTGTGCGTCCCGTTGGAGGAAGTCGAGCCGATCGGCGTCGACCTGGCCAGAGATCACCGTGGAGAGATGCGTAACCCCCGGGCCCGCCACTCCGCCGATAACGCAGGCGATGATTCGCTCCTGGACATCAGTTGCATCCAAGTTGCCTAGCCTGAATCCGCCGGAACGCAGGAGTTCGGTTACCGCATCGGACACGACGATCATCACCGCGATGACTTCCGATGCGGCCGGGCGGCTGTTCAGGCTGTAGCGGGCAGTGAGTAGCGAGCTGGCAGACAGGAGCTCGCGGCGCCATTCACCGCCATCGTCCGATGCCGTCGCGAGCGGTGACGTGACTTCCAGCACCGGCTCGAGCGCATGGCTGAAGGGGCCATGGCCAAGATCATGGAACATGGCTGCAAGGCGGAGCGTTGCGCGCTCATCCTCGTCGACGCCGGGGATCATTTCTCCGCTCTGGTCGCGCTTGAACTCGGCGTTGCGCCGGGCAACCTGCCGCTCGAGCGAATCGGCCATCCGATCGACTGCGCCAACGACACCAACGATATGCTCGAGGCGATCATGCGCCGCGCCGGGAAAAACCAGTTGGGCCAGGCCTAGCTGCCTCACCCCACGCATTCGCTGCAACAATCGTGAATCCAGCAAGGCGACTTCGCGCGGCTGGAGTTCAATCGTGCCCCAGATGGGGTCGTTCAGCTGCTTGGGACGAAATCGCTGGGGCGTTTCATCGAGGCTTGTGCGCAGATTGCCAAGCCAATCTGCGCACAGCGCATCAATCTGGGTTGCCAAGGTGGGCACTGCATCGCGCAGTGCGCTTCGGATCGGCGTCTCCGCCAAGATCAGGCTGCAGCCAGCGCCTCGTCGACAGGCGTGCGCGCTCGTACCACGGCATTGCGCAAGCGTTCGCCGATGGCAGCGGCGTCCGCTGTCGAGAGACCGTAGGATAGGACCGTTTGCCG
>JAGWUW010000447.1 GCA_028868235.1 Betaproteobacteria bacterium
ATGTTAAGACCGCTGGGTACAGGCATGGTAGTGCCGCCGCCGAGAGGGCCGATCGGTGCAGGATTGGCAGTGCCGGTGCGGAGGTTGACCTGATAGTTGTCGGTAGCATTACCGGCGCGGATAGGGCCCCAGATACTTCCCACAACAGCGCCGCCCGCGGCAGTCCACTTGAGGCCCATTTCGCGCAGCTCATTCTTGGGAAACTCGACCACCTTGACGTCCATCAACACCATCTGTTCCCAGCCGAGTCGATTGGTGAAGTTGACGATCTGCGGATAGCGCTTGGCCAGTTCGTCGATCTTGCTCATGTCCTGATCGCTGAGACCGTCGCCCTCGACGATGACCTTGTCGCCGATCACGGAGGCCTTGGCGTTGGGAATGGCGGAAAGGAAAGCGGCGATTTCGCGTGCGATGCGGCTGGTGTCGCCAGGAACGATGTTGATCTTGACCCGCTGGTAGCGACCATCCTCGTTCCAGATAAACAGCGACGAAGTTCCGACCGCATTAGCAAAGATGATCACCTCCTTGTTGTCGAGCGCACTCGCGCTGAGAATCTGGCCATTCCCCACGGCAATGCGTGCGACTCCCGGCGTTGGAAACACGCGTGACTCACCGACGAACATTTCGATTTCGGGAATCTGCCCCTGGTCGTCCTGCTTCCGGATCGGCGCATACGGGCGCCACGGGGTGGCCGGCTTAACACTCGGTTTGAGGATCTCAGCCATTCGGTTAGGCGGTTGTCCCTCGCTTGTCTCCGGCGCGCGGGTTTGCGCAGCAGCGGCGGAAACAAGGAAAACACTTACAAGCGCGCTCTTGAAGAAGCGCATTGCGAAGGAGGGTAGAGTGAAGGAGTTCATGATTTTTTCGGTAGGGGTATTGCCGAGCTCATTGCTGCGGCAAGTTGGGACCCTTGATCACGGGCACCGATGCGGATGCCGACGCTTCGATCGGCGTCTCGTTGCTATCGAAACGGCTGTACTGGCTGAGGCGCAAACCCTCCGGCGGAATCTTTCCGCTGCGTCCGCCATAGAGCACGGGAATCTCCGCCGACTGGCCAATGGCAAGCCGCATGAAGTTGGCGGCGGCTTCGCCCGTAATCAGCGCCTGCTTGTCTTCCGGATTGCGCAGCATGGCGGTGAGCTTGCCGGCGTCACGGGCACTGATAATGGTTTGCGCCTGGGCCGGGGTGGTATCGAGCGTGACGGTCGAATAGGTGCGTCGCTCGCCGCTCTTCGGATCATCCACCGAGCGCTGACCGGTAGCCAGCACCTGAATGCCCTGCTGCAGGAGAAACGATTGCTTGCGCCCTTTCTGCTCGATCGAGGCGATCAGATCGATCGTGTCGCCCGGCTCAAGCAGGCCTGAGATGGAATTGATTTCATCAACCGGGACGGTAAGCGCACGCCGCCCGGCGCCGACACGAGTGGAGAAGGTTGGCACGCGCTTGCCTTCAACCATGCTCCAGAGAAGCATTTCGCCCGACTTCATCGGGTAGGCGACGGCTTGGCCGGCAACGCGATCAAACTGTTCCGGACTCAGCGCCTGTGAGTGGGCGTAATCCTGCGGTACCGGGCGGATGGCAACGGTTTCTTCGGTAATGAGCTCACCTTTGCGCAGCTCGCGCTTGGCCACAATGAGATTGACCGTCGCGCCACGCGCCCGGGCCTCGATTTCGGCAAGTCGGCTGCTCAGATAGCTGCGCGCGAGCAAGGCGGCTACCAAGCCGATGCCAAGGGCGGTGCCCATGACGATCCAGGTCTTGCCAGGCCTCATGTTTCTCAATTTTTGAATCAGCATGATATGAAGGACGTAATTCAGGTTGGAATAGACAGTGCAAAGCTGTATTTCTTGTAGCCAAGCTGGAATGCCTGGAGCAGCTGCCAAAGGACGCTCTGGTCATCGACCATGCCGATGCCGAGCGCCATGGCCAATGCTGCACAGACGACGACGTATTCAGTCATTGACTGGCCTTGACAGCCCTTTCGGAACATCCTTTTCATCAACGTGTCTCCATACGGGTGATCGTGTTGAGGACGACAACGGTCTTGCCGTCTGCAGCCGGAGAAATGGTGGCCATGCCTTCCTTGCCAGGACCGCGGAAGTAGACGACGCGCGCCGCGCCCTGCAACTTGTTTTCGCGCTCCAGCGCGAGGCCGTCTCGCTGCAAGGTCGCAGCGAGACTGGACTGGTTGCGCTGAGGGCTTTCATCGTTGCGGAAGGCCAGATGAAGCGACCGTTGGCCGCGATCCTGCGAGGTCATGTGGCTGAGTATTTGCGTACCGTCCGGCAGTCGTTGCAGCCACTCGCCCTGCTCGGCTCGGTTTTCGTTCATGGCTTGACGTGCAGCTCGCACGTCCGTCAGTC
>JAGWUW010000448.1 GCA_028868235.1 Betaproteobacteria bacterium
TCAAGGATTTCGACGCCATCTACTTCGGCGCCGTCGGCTGGCCGGCCACCGTGCCCGACCACATCTCGCTGTGGGGTTCGCTGCTCAAGTTCCGCCGCGAGTTCGACCAGTACGCCAACGTCCGCCCGGTGCGCCTGATGCCGGGCATCCCCTGCCCGCTGGCCAACAAGAAGGTCGGCGACATCGATTTCTACGTCATCCGCGAGAACACGGAAGGCGAATATTCCTCCATCGGCGGCCGCATCTTCGAAGGCACCGAGCGCGAAACGGTAATCCAGGATTCGATCTTCACCCGCAAGGGAACCGACCGTATCCTGAAATTCGCTTTCGATCTGGCACAGACGCGGCCGAAGAAGCATGTCACCTCGGCCACCAAGTCGAACGGCATCGCCATCAGCATGCCCTACTGGGACGAGCGCCTGGAAGCGATGGCCGGAAATTACCCCGAGGTGCGCTGGGACAAGTACCACATCGATATCCTGACCGCCCGCTTCGTCCTCAGTCCGGAGCGTTTCGACGTGGTCGTCGCCTCCAACCTGTTCGGCGACATCCTGTCCGACCTCGGCCCGGCGTGCACCGGCACCATCGGCATCGCGCCGTCGGCCAACCTTAATCCGGAGCGCAACTTCCCGTCGCTGTTCGAGCCAGTGCATGGTTCGGCCCCCGACATCGCCGGCCAGGGCATCGCCAACCCCATCGCCATGATCTGGTCGGGGGCCATGATGCTCGACTTCCTGGGCAACGGCGATGCGACCTACAAGGCCGCCCACGATGCCATCATGCAGGCCATCGAGCACGTCCTGGTGGCCGGCCCGCGCACGCCGGACATGGGCGGCACGGCCAACACCACCGAGCTCGGCCGGGCGATTGCCGTCGCGCTGGACAACGGAGCTTGACCGCCGACCGATGAACGCCTTCCTGCACCACCTGGCGCTCGGTGCGCCGCTTTTTGCCCTCATTCTCACCGGCTACCTGCTGATGCGCGTGGGCGGCTGGCCGAAAGCCATGGCGCAGCACCTGACCACCTTCGTGTTCAGCGTCGGCCTGCCGGCCATGCTGTTCCGGATGATGAGCGACCTGTCGCAACTGCCGCCGGTGGACGGCCGGCTGCTCATCGCCTTTTTTGGCGCCGGGCTGATCGTGTTCATGGTAGGCCGGCTGATTGCGTGGAAGGCTTTCGGGCTGGACGGCATCGGGCAATCAATGTTCGGCGTCGGCTGCATCTTCTCCAACAACATCATGCTCGGCTTGCCGCTGGCCAAGGCCTCGCTCGGCGACAAAGCCATTCCGTCGGTCGCCCTTGTCCTTATCTTCAACGCGCTGATCCTGTGGAGCCTGGTCAGCCTGTCGGTCGAGTGGCACCGCCACGGCAGCCTGTCGTTCAAGGGCTTCCGAAACACCCTGAAAGGCGTGCTGCGCAACCCGATCATCCTGGCCATCCTGGCCGGCAGCGCGTTCGGGCTGACCGGGGCCAACTTGCCGGAAATCATCGACAGCCCGCTCAAAATGCTCGGCGGAACCGGCATGCCCCTGGCCCTAGTCGCCCTCGGCATGAGTCTGGCTGACTACGATCTAAAGTCCGCATGGCGGGTCAGCACCGCCATCGCTACTCTCAAGCTGCTCATCCTGCCGCTCGTTGTGCTAGGTCTCGCCAAACTGATCAGCCTGCCGCCACTAGAAGCCCAGGTCATCGTCCTGCTCGGGTCCATTGGCCTGGGTGCCAACGTTTTCCTGATGGCGAAGCAATTCAAGGCGGTAGAAGGCGGTATCGCCGGCGCCCTGATCATTTCCACTCTCTGCTCGGCGATCACGACACCGCTATGGCTGGCGATCACGGCCCATAGCGGGCTTTGAAAAATGCTTCCTTACCGGCAATGGCGTCCCTGCGTTGCTTTGTGAGCGAAATCAAATCAACACCAAATAACCTAGTATTACACTCAACCATTGGCTGGCTAATTGTGCAGCTTAGATCAAGGCGAAGGAAATGAGTGACAAACCGGTATTTTTTAAATCTTCGGACATGGCGAAGAAGTTTCCCTTGCATCCAAAGCACCCGGAGCGTACCTGCTGGGGCTGCGATAAATACTGCTCGGTGAATTCCCTGCAATGCGGTAATGGCTCAAGTCGGACTCAGCACCCCGCTGAAATGCTTGGGGACGATTGGTACCAGTGGGGAGATTGGGGCATAGAATCCCCCGCCGAGTCAGCCAAGGATATCGATAGCAACGACTGAAGAATTAACTGGTGTTCCCATGAAATCAGGAACCCGGAAAAGCAAGGCTTCCGGATTCCTGCGCGTGATCAAAAGACACCTTTACGGAACATTGAAACGAAGTTTAGCTGAACATCATTACGCTCCGGCA